>NZ_QKTA01000009.1:0-129097 GCF_003234395.1 Curtobacterium sp. MCLR17_051 | reverse complement strand
GCGAGCCGCAGGCCCCCGCGCCCCGCTCCCGACATACGCTCATCCCATGGCAGTCCCCGTCCCACTCGGCACCGAGGACCGCACCGCCCGCCTCACCCTCCGCCGCCCGGACTCCTGGCGCCGCGAGGACTCAGCCCAGGCGGACCTGCGCGTCACCGGCGACGACGTCGTCCTCACCGTCCGATCCCGCCCCAGCGACCGCGCGATCGGCGACGAGAACACCGGCCTGCTCGAACGGCTGCCCGGCTCCGTCGAGGGCCTGCTGCTCGTCGGCTGCGACCCGTGGACCACCGCCGGCGCCCCGGCCCGGCTGGTCGAGTACGTCCGGCCCGACGAGCACGGCGACGTCGCCGGCACCCACCTGCTCTTCGTCACCGGTCGGCACCGCGTCGACCTGACGATCGAACGCCCGCTCGCCCGGCTGCTCGAGACCGACGACCTCGTGCTCGCCGTCCTCGAGAGCGTCCGCGCCACCGAGACGGTCCCGGTCCGCCCCGAGCGTGACCTCGAACCCCTGCCGGCCCCCGCCCCGGCACCGTCGCTCGACGGCCCCCGCCTCAGCACGGACGCGATCGGCACCCTGCAGAGCCTCGCCGGACGCCGGTGGAACCCCACGCTCCTCCGCACCGCGGCGGGCCGCGAACTCATCGAGGCGGGCCTCGTCGGCCGGCTCGGCACCCTGCCGGAGTCGACCCAGACCCTCCTCGAACCCTGGCAGGGCGATGCCCAGCCGGTCACGCTGGAACAGCACCTGCCCGACGGGGGCGAGTCGCGCCTCCAGGCCTGGTCGCAGACCGTCGTCGACGGGACCGACGCGGCGGGCGCCGTGGTCGCGTCCGTCACGCCCGACCGGGCCGTCGCGCTGCTGGCCGGGAGGCTCGGCATCGGTCCGACGTGGACCTTCCCGTTCCGCACGGGGTCGCTCCCAGGGCACCTGCTCGGCCGCAGGCTGGCCGGCGGTCCGGACGCACCGGACCTGCCGGAGGCCCTCGCCGAGGCGGACCCGCGCCTCGCGCGGTTCTGGGCCGCGCCGTGGACCGTCTCGTACCTGCGTCGACCCGGCAAGCCGAAGCCGATCACGATCGTGCGGGCCGAGGGACACGGGTTCGCGCGCGTGGGCGCGACGAAGGCCGGGGAGACCGCCTTCCGGACGGACTCCCCGGCCAACGTCTACCGGTCGGTGGTGCGGGCGCTGCTGGGCTGAGCGCGCCCGTGTTCTCCCGCTACGCGGCGGGGCCGGCGGTCAGGGTGATCGTGACCGTCTTCGCGGCGCCGGTGCTGTCGGTGTACCGGACGCTCACCTTGTCGCCGACCGAGTGCGACTGGACGGCCTTGGTGAGCTGATCCGAACTCGTGACCGCGGTGCCGTCGATGCTCGTGATCGTGTCCCCTGCGGTCAGGCCGGCGCTCGCGGCGCCGGAGCCCTCGACCGTGCCGGCGACGGCGACGCCGCCCGTGGTGCCGGAGGTGTTGCTGACCTCGACCCCGAGGAACGCGGGCAGCCCGATGGTGATCGTGCTCGAGGACTCCCCGGCGAGGATCTTCTCGGCGATCGTCTTCGCGGTGGTGATCGGGATGGCGTAGCCGGTGACGTCGGCGGTGCCGGAGGACGCTGCCGTGGCCATGCCGACGACCTCGCCCTCGCTGTCGAGCACCGGTCCGCCGGAGTCGCCGGAGACGATGTCCGCCGAGATCTCGATCAGGCCGGTCAGGGACTCGGTGCCGGTGCCGGACTCGCTCTGTACCTGGATGTCCTGGTCGGTCGCGGTGACGGTGCCCTCGGCGGCGACGAGGTTGCCGGTGCCCTCGGCGTTGCCGACGTCCTTGACGGTGTCACCGGTGCTCGGCTCGCCGTCGTCGTCGAGCGTGACCGTGGACAGCCCAGAGGCGTTCTCGAGCTTCAGCACGGCGACGTCGTTCGTGGCGTCGGCCCCGACCACGTCGGCCTTGTACTCCTTGCCGGTGGTCTCGTCGGTGACGGTGATGCTCGTCGCACCCTGGATCACGTGGTTGTTCGTCAGGACCGTGCCGTCGGAGGTCAGGACCATGCCCGTGCCTGCTGCCTGTGACGACTCGTCGTAGTTCAGGACGGTGTTGATGGTCACGACGCCCTTCTTGTCGGCGGCCGTCGCTGCGGTGGCGGGGGACTGGGTCGTGCCGGTGCCGCTGCCGGTGCTGCCGTCGCCGCTGGTGCCGCTGCCGCGGCCGTCGCCGGGCACCGTGAAGCCGTTCGTGCCGTCGCTGCTGCCGGTGCCGCCGGTCCCGTCGGTGCCGGATCCGGTGCCGGGGAGCGTGGTGGTGCCCTGCGACTGGCTCGACGTCGTGGTCGTCCCCTGCGAGGACAGGCCGAGGGCGGTGCCACCGGCCGCACCGACGATGGCGAGCGCGGCGATGCCGGAGCCGATCATCAGTCCCAGGCGACGCGGGCGCTTCGTCCCACCGGGGTGGTTCGCGGTCGCCGCCGAGTACGCCCAGGCGTGGTTCGCGCCGGCGAGGGCGGGGCTGCCGATCAGGTACGGGCCGCGGCCGTCCGGCGTGTAGGCGTAGGGGCCGGAGCCGTCCGGACCGTAGAGGTAGGGACCGGAGCCGTCGAACGCGTACGCCGGGCGCAGGGAGGCCGGGTCGGCGTGCGGCGCCTCCCAGTGCATCCCGGGAGCCTGCTGCTGCGCGGCGGGGGTGCCGTCCTCGTCGTGGTCGGCGGCTGCGGGGTTCGGGGTCTCGTTCATCGGTGCTCTCCGGTCGTCCCTCGACGGCCCGGTCGGGCGTCGATGGAGACCAGTACAGGGCGCTTCCCCATGACGAGCCTATGAACGAACCCTGCGCACGCTCCGGGGTTGCTCGGGGGACGCCGAGTGGGGCTCCGGCGTTAGGGTGGCCTTACTTCCATGCCTCCGTCGACGTCCACGCCCCCGGCTCCCAGCTCCGTCCCCCGACTCGTCGGTGCGACCGTGCTGGCGGTCGTCGTCCTCGCCGTGGCGTGTGCGCTGTCGATCGCCTACGGCTCGCGGCCGATCCCGCTCGGCACCGTCCTCGACACGGTGATGCACCCCGGGCGGAGCGACGAGGTCGGGCTCATCGTGCTCGGCAACCGCGTGCCCCGCACCGTCGTCGGACTGCTCGCCGGAACCGCGCTCGGGGTGGCCGGAGCCGTGATGCAGGGCGTGACGCGGAACCCGCTCGCCGACCCGAGCGTCCTCGGCATCAACTCCGGAGCGACGCTGGCCGTGGTGGCCGGGATCGCGGTCTTCGGCGTGAGCGGCACTGCTGCCTACCTGCCGTTCGCGTTCGTCGGGGCCGCCCTCGCCGCCGTGCTCGTGTACGGGATCGCGACCGTCGCCCGACGCGGCCTCTCTCCTGTCGGGCTCGCCCTCGCCGGAGCCGTGGTCGCCGCGGCGCTGTCGTCGGTCACCACCGCGGTGCTCGTGACCGACCAGAGCCTGCTCGACCAACTGCGCTTCTGGCAGGTCGGGGCCCTCGCCGGCAAGGACCTCGGCACGGCGGGGATCATCACGGCGCCGGTGCTCGTCGGGCTGGCGATCGCGTTCGGCCTCGGTCGGTCGCTGAACACCCTCGCGCTCGGGGACGAACTCGCGGCGTCGCTCGGGCAGCGGGTCGTGCTCGTCCGCGCCGTCGGCGGTCTGGTCGCGGTGCTGCTGGCCGGGTCCGCGGTGGCCGCCGCCGGGCCGATCGCCTTCGTCGGGCTCGCCGTGCCGCACGCCGTCCGTCGGCTGAGCGGCCCCGACCACCGCTGGACCATCCTGCTGTCGGCGATCGTCGCCCCCGCACTGCTGCTCGTCGCCGACGTCATCGGCCGAGTCGTGGCGTACCCGGGGGAGCTGCAGGTCGGCATCGTCACGGCGTTGATCGGGGCGCCGGTGTTCATCGCGCTCGTGCGGTCGAGGGCGGTGCGGGGACTGTGAGGCAGTTGTTCGGCTCCGGCCGCCCGCGGTCCGGCGGTCTGCGCCGCTCGGCCGGCCTGCGTCGTGAGGTCTCGGTGCTCGTAGGCGTGGTGGCGGTCGTCGTGGTGCTCGTCCTGGTCGGGCTCGGCGCCGGTTCGATCCCGCTCACCCCGGGCCAGGTGCTCGCCTCCCTGTTCGGCCAGGGGGACCGGATCTCGGACTTCGTGATCGGGCAGCTCCGCGGGCCGCGGGTGCTCGGTGCCGTCCTCGTCGGGGCCAGTCTCGGCGTCGCTGGCGCGATCGTGCAGAGCGTCGTGCGGAACCCGATCGCGAGCCCCGACGTCATCGGGATCACCTCGGGGGCCAGTGCCGCCGGACTCACCGCGATCGTGCTGTTCGGTGCCAGCGGTGGCACGCTCTTCTCGGTCGTGCTGGTCGGCGCCGTGGTGGTCTCGATCGTCATCGCCGGGCTCGCCTGGCGACGAGGGATCACCGGCAACCGGGTGATCCTCGTCGGGATCGGCGTCGCGGCCATCTGCCTGAGCATCACCGGCTGGATGCTCACGAGCGGCACCGTCACCCAGGCCGGCACCGCGCTGCTCTGGCTCTCCGGCAGCCTGAACGCCGTCGACCGCGACCTGGTCGGGGCGCTCGGCGTCGCGTTCGTCGTGCTCGGCGTGCTCGCGCTGCTGCAGTCCGCCCGTCTGCAGGTCCTGAGCCTCGGGGACGAGGTCGCCGCCGCACTCGGACTCCGGCCGGACCGGGCAAAGGTGCTCCTGCTCCTCACCGCCGTGTGCCTGACCGCCGCAGCCGTCGCCACCGCGGGGCCCGTCTCGTTCGTGGCGCTGATGTCTGCGCCGATCGCCCGACGCCTCGTCGGCGGTGGACGGGTGGCACTCGCGCCGGCCGCTGCCGTCGGAGCCGCGATCACGCTCGGCAGCGACCTGCTGGCACAGTTCGCCTTCCCCGGCACCGCGCTGCCGGTGGGCGTCGTGACAGGCGTCGTGGGAGCGCCGTACCTGCTCTGGTTGCTCGCGCGGGGACGGTGACGCCGGGTCCCACGGGTCGCTGACGTCGGGTCCCACGGGTCGCTGACGCGGCTCGTGCGTTCGCGGATCGCGGAAGTCCCTCCACGGTCCCAGATCGGGGCTGCCGCTCGGGGCTTCGTTTCCGATACGCTGGTGGGCCAAGAGGAGGAGGTCCACCGATGCCAGATCCAGTGGTCCCGCAGCCGGGCGGTCAGAAGACCCCGGAGCAGCGGCTGGTCGACACCACGCTGACCTTCAGCATGGACATGGGCGCGGCGCTCACCGCCGAGTCCGGTGTCTCGACCGAAGAACGTGAAGCCGTCAACGCACTGCCCTCGGGGTCGGCGTTGCTCGTGGTCCGTCGCGGCCCCAACGTGGGTGCGCGGTTCCTCCTCGACTCCGACGTCACGACGGCCGGTCGACACCCCGACGCCGACATCTTCCTCGACGACGTCACCGTGTCGCGCAAGCACGCGCAGTTCCTGCGCCACGGCACGAGCTTCAGCGTCAAGGACAACGGCTCCCTGAACGGCACGTACTTCGACGGTGTCCGCATCGACGAAGCGCTGCTCACCGACGGGGCCGAGGTCCAGGTCGGCAAGTTCCGCCTGACGTTCTACGCATCTCGGGTCGACCTGGCGCGCCTGGCGAACGCGTAGTGGCCGCACGGTCCGCTGCGGCCCGGGCGGGGTCCGCGGCACCGGACCTGCTCACCATCGGGCAGGTCCTCGCTCGCCTCAAGCCCGAGTTCCCGGACCTGTCGAGCTCCAAGCTGCGGTTCCTCGAAGAGCGCGAGCTCGTCACCCCGATCCGCACGGCCAGTGGGTACCGCAAGTTCTCCGCTGCCGACCTCGAGCGGCTCCGGGTGATCCTCGGACTGCAGCGTGACCACTACCTGCCGCTCAAGGTCATCAAGGAGTACCTCGCCGACCTCGATGCCGGACGCGAAGCCGTCCTGCCCGGCGGAGGCGACGCGCCGAAGCCGTCGATCCTCGGCCGTGAGCGCCGGTACACCCGCGACGAGACGGTCCGGGCAGCCGGAGCCTCCCCGATGCTCCTCGCCGACGCGGTCTCGGCTTCGCTGCTGCCGGCCACCGACACCTACGGCGACGACGGCGTCTCCGTGCTGAAGGCCCTGGTCGAACTGCAGCGAACGGGTATCGAGCCGCGACACCTCCGCACGCTGCGCAGCACCGCCGAGCGCGAGGTCGGTCTCATCGAGTCCGCCCTCATGCCGGTCTCCCGCCGGGGCGACGCTACCTCGCGGGCCAAGGCCACGGAGCTCGCGCGTGAGATCGCCGGGCACCTCGAGATCATCCGGTCGAACCTCATCCGCCAGGCCCTCGGTCGTCTCGACGCATGACGCCGTCCGGTGCTCCGACAGGGCTTGTGTGTCAGTGGCCGAGGCGTATCCTCGACACGCCGGACGCGCCGGGTCGGATGTCCCGCGCGGGAGCGGTCGGAGTCGCTACCGTGGACCTCGGAACAACTCTCAACCCGTCGTTGAAGCTTCGGGTGGGAGCTCGATCGTCGTGGAAGGCAAGCTCATGAGTGGGAACGACACCCCTGGCACCGAGTCTGACGTGACCCGGTACGACCTCGGGCTGCTCTTCACCGATGGTCTGCCCGAGCACGACGAGCAGAACGGCTACCGCGGCACCGTCGCCGCACGGGCAGCCGGCATCTCGTACCGCCAGCTCGACTACTGGGCCCGCACCGAGCTCGTGCAGCCGACGATCCGCGGGGCCGCCGGCTCCGGGTCGCAGCGCCTGTACGGGTTCCGCGACATCCTCGTGCTCAAGCTCGTGAAGCGCCTGCTCGACACCGGCATCTCGCTGCAGCAGATCCGCACCGCGGTCAACCAGCTCCGGGAGTCCGGCGTCTCCGACCTGGCGCAGACCACGCTGATGTCCGACGGTGCCTCGGTGTACCTGTGCACCTCCGACGACGAGGTCATCGACCTCGTGTCCCGCGGCCAGGGTGTCTTCGGCATCGCGGTCGGCAAGGTCCTGCGCGAGGTCGAGAGCTCCCTGGTCGAGCTCGACGCCACCGCTGCGGCCGACCCCTCCGACGAGCTCGCCGCTCGTCGCGCTTCCCGCGCTTCCTGACCGTTCGGGTCCGGGCCCAACGGTCGCGAACCGCCGTGTGCGCGTTGCCGAGGTGTCACGAACCGTCGCCTGCGACGCCGTCTGCCGACAGTTGGTGACCTTTCGTCGGACGTGAGCGGTGTGTCGTGGCCGCTGGGCGAGCCGGGGTCGGGCGTGTCTGCCGGGGCCGGGGCGGGCCTCCCGGCAGTCGCCGAGGTGTCACGAACCGTCGTGTGCGCGTCGCCGAGGTGTCACGGACTGTCGCCTGCGGGGCTGCTAGCCGACAGTTGGTGACCGCTCGCCGGACGTGAGCGGTGTGTTGTGACCGCTGGCCGAGCCGGGGTCGGGCGTGTCTGCCGGGGCCGGGGCGGGCCTCCCGGCAGTCGGCGCGCGGTCACGAACCGTAGTGTGCGCGTCGCCGAGTGGTCACGAACTGTCGGCTGCGACGCTGCCGACCGACAGTTGGTGACCCCTCGCCGGACGTGTGCGGCACGTCGTGACCGCTGGCCGAGCCGGGATCGGGCGTGTCTGTCGGGGCCGGGGCAGGCCTCCCGGCAGTCGGCGCGTGGTCACGAACAGCCGTGTGCGCGTCGCCGAGGTGTCACGAACCGTCGGCTGCGACGCTGCCTGCCGACAGTTGGTGACCGCTCGGCGGACGCGAGCGGCATGTCACGCGACCGCGACCGCGACCGCGATCACGACCGCGCCGCGACCGCGTGAGCAGCGACCTACGCGGCGCCACCCTCGGCGTACGGACCGATTTTGCCGGTGCGCATGATGCGCTCGAGCAGCTGGTCGAAGTTCTTCGCCATCTCCTGCGCGGACTCGCCGGGCCAGACGTGCAGCGGCTTCGCGGCACCCTGCGCCTGCTGCAGCGACGTGCGCTCCGGCAGCTGCGGCGAGAGCACGAGCGGGCCGAACATGTCGCGGAGTTCCTTGATGCGGAACTGGTGCTCGAGCGATTGCACCCGGGCACGGTTCACGATGATGCCGAGGGGCTGCAGGCGCGGGGAGAGTCCGCGGCGGATCTCCTCGATGGCGCGCAGCGCTCGGTCGGCGGCGGCCACGGAGAACAGGCCGGGCTCGGTGACGACGGTGACGCGGTCGGACGCGGCCCACGCGGTGCGGGTCAGGGCGTTCAGCGACGGCGCACAGTCGATGAGGACGAGCTCGTAGTCCTGCTCGACGTTGGCCAGGGCCTCTTCGAGCTTCCAGATGTCGCGGATCGACGGGTGCGGCCCGTCGAAGTTGATGGCGGAGGGCGACCCGACCATGACGTCGATCTTGCCCTGCGACCCCTTCGTCCAGCCCGAGGGGGCGATCGCCTGACGGACGATCTTCTCCTTCGGGTTCTCGAGGACGTCGGCGACGTTGAGGTGGCCGGCGAGGTTGATGTCGAGGCCCGTCGAGACGTCGGACTGCGGGTCCAGATCCACCACCAGCGTGCGCAGTCCCTTGGCGAACGCGGCCGAGGTCAGGCCGAGCGTCACCGTCGTCTTGCCGACACCACCCTTGAGGGAGCTCACGCTGAGTACATGCACGTTGAGCAACGTTACCGCCACTAGGGTTGTCTCACCTCAACCCGGGCTGAAAGGGACGTCGTGTTCACGAAGATCCTCGTTGCGAACCGTGGCGAGATCGCCATCCGCGCGTTCCGTGCCGCCTACGAGTTGGGGGCCCGTACGGTGGCCGTCTACCCGTACGAAGACCGGAACTCCCTGCACCGTCTCAAGGCCGACGAGGCCTACCTGATCGGGGAGCGGGGCCACCCGGTCCGGGCGTACCTGGACGTCTCCGAGATCATCCGCGTCGCCCGCGAGTCGGGGGCCGACGCGATCTACCCGGGGTACGGGTTCCTGTCCGAGAACCCCGAGCTCGCCGCGGCAGCAGCCGCGAACGGCATCACCTTCATCGGTCCGGGCGAGCACGTGCTCGAGATGGCCGGCAACAAGGTCACCGCGAAGGAGCACGCGATCGCGGCCGGCGTCCCGGTCCTGGCGAGCACCCCGGCGAGCCGCGACATCGACGAACTGATCGCCGGCGCCGACGCGATCGGGTTCCCGGTCTTCGCCAAGGCCGTCGCCGGTGGTGGTGGCCGAGGCATGCGCCGGGTGGAGACGAAGCCCGAGCTGCGTGACGCCCTCGAAGCAGCCATGCGCGAGGCCGACAGTGCGTTCGGCGACCCGACGATGTTCCTCGAGCAGGCCGTCATCCGTCCACGCCACATCGAGGTGCAGGTCCTCGCCGACGCGACCGGCACCGACGCCGGCACGATCCACCTGTTCGAGCGGGACTGCTCGGTGCAGCGGCGCAACCAGAAGGTCGTCGAGATCGCGCCGGCGCCCAACCTCGACCCCGCGATCGCACAGGCACTGCACCGTGATGCCGTGGCCTTCGCCCGGTCGATCGGGTACGTGAACGCCGGCACCGTGGAGTTCCTGCTCGACACCGAGGGCGAGCGCGAGGGGCAGCACGTCTTCATCGAGATGAACCCGCGCATCCAGGTCGAGCACACGGTCACCGAAGAGGTCACCGACGTCGACCTGGTGCAGTCGCAGATGCGCATCGCGGCGGGGGAGACCCTCGCCGACCTCGGCCTGTCGCAGGACACCGTCGCCGTGCACGGCGCCGCGCTGCAGACCCGCATCACGACCGAGGACCCGACGCAGGGCTTCCGTCCGGACACCGGCCGGATCAGCACCTACCGCAGCCCCGGCGGCGCGGGCGTCCGGCTCGACGGCGGCACGGTCGCCACCGGCGCGCAGATCAGCCCGCACTTCGACTCGATGCTCGCGAAGATGACGTGCCGCGGCCGGGACTTCCCGGCGGCGGTGTCCCGGGCCAAGCGCGCCCTCGCCGAGTTCCGCATCCGCGGCGTCAGCACGAACATCCCGTTCCTGCAGGCCGTGCTCGAGGACCCGGACTTCGCCCGCGGCGACGTCTCGACGAAGTTCATCGAGGAACGTCCGCAGCTCTTCGGCGGCCACGTCTCGAAGGACCGCGGCACGAAGGTGCTCACCTGGCTCGCCGACGTCACGGTGAACAAGCCGAACGGGGAGCGGTCGCCGCTCGTCACCGACCCGGCCGACAAGCTCCCGGCCACCGACCTGACGGCGCCGGTGCCCGAGGGGCAGCGCGACCGCCTGCTGGCCATGGGGCCGGCCGAGTGGTCGAAGGCCCTGCGCGCCCAGACGGCCCTCGCGGTGACCGAGACGACGATGCGCGACGCCCACCAGTCGCTCCTCGCCACCCGGGTCCGCACGAAGGACCTCGTCGCCGTCGCGCCGCACGTCGCGCGGCTCACCCCGCAGCTGCTCAGCGTCGAGGCCTGGGGAGGTGCCACGTACGACGTGGCACTCCGGTTCCTCGGTGAGGACCCCTGGGAGCGCCTGTCCTCGCTGCGCGAAGCGATGCCGAACATCCCGATCCAGATGCTGCTGCGCGGCCGCAACACGGTCGGGTACACGCCGTACCCGACCGAGGTCACCGACGCCTTCGTCGACGAGGCGGCCCGGTCCGGCGTCGACGTCTTCCGCGTGTTCGACGCGCTGAACGACGTCAGCCAGTTGCGTCCAGCCCTGGAGGCCGTGCTCGCGACCGGCACGGCGGTCGCCGAGGCGGCGCTCTGCTACACCGCCGACCTCCTCGACCCCGCCGAGGACCTCTACACGCTCGACTACTACCTCCGCCTGGCGGAGCAGATGGTCGACGCCGGCGCGCACGTCATCGGCATCAAGGACATGGCCGGGCTCCTCCGTGCCGGTGCGGCCGAGAAGCTCGTCACCGCGCTGCGCGAGCGCTTCGACCAGCCCGTGCACGTGCACACCCACGACACCGCCGGCGGCCAGCTCGCGACCCTGCTCGCCGCCTCGCGCGCCGGGGCCGACGCCGTCGACGTGGCCGCAGCACCCATGGCGGGCACGACCAGTCAGCCGAGCATGTCCGCCCTGGTCGCCGCGCTGGCCCACACCGAGCGCGACACCGGTCTGTCCCTCGACGCCGTCGGTGACCTCGAGCCGTACTGGGAATCGGTCCGTCGCGTGTACGCACCGTTCGAGTCCGGGCTCGCCGGTCCGACCGGGCGTGTCTACAAGCACGAGATCCCCGGCGGCCAGCTGTCGAACCTCCGGCAGCAGGCGATCGCCCTCGGCCTCGGTGACCGGTTCGAGCAGGTCGAGGACTGGTACGCCGAGGCGAACCGGATCCTCGGACGCCCCACAAAGGTCACGCCGTCGTCGAAGGTCGTCGGTGACCTCGCGCTGCAGCTCGCAGCGGTCGGTGCCGACCCGGTCGACTTCGAGCAGAACCCCGACAAGTACGACATCCCGGACTCCGTGGTCGGGTTCATGGCCGGCGAACTGGGCGACCTGCCCGGCGGCTGGCCCGAGCCGTTCCGCTCGAAGGTCCTGGCCGGGCGCGACGTCCGTCTCGAGATCACCCCGGTGCCCGCAGACGAGCGCGCGCACCTCGAGATCCCCGGGCCGGAGCGCCAGCAGGCCCTCAACCGCTTGCTCTTCCCGCAGCCGACGCAGCAGTTCCAACGCGTGCGGGAGCAGTACGGCGACCTGTCCGTCGTCCCGACCGTCGACTACCTGTACGGGCTGCGTCCCGGGCAGGAGCACAGCGTCCCGCTCGGCAAGGGCGTCGACCTGTTCGTCGGGCTCGAGGCGATCGGCGAGGTGGACGCCAAGGGCATCCGCACGGTCATGGCGACGATGAACGGGCAGCTCCGCCCGGTCGCCGTCCGCGACCGTTCGGTGGAGGTCGAGACGAAGGCGGCCGAGAAGGCCGACGCGTCCGACCCCAAGCACGTGGCCGCGCCGTTCTCCGGCGTGGTGACGCTCAAGGTCGCCGTCGGTGACGTCGTCGAGGCCGGTACGCCGGTGGCGAGCATCGAGGCGATGAAGATGGAAGCGGCCATCACGGCGCCCGTGTCGGGCACCGTCGGCCGACTCGCGATCCCGGTGACCCAGCAGGTGGACGCCGGCGACCTCCTGGTGGTGCTGCAGTAAATTGACCGTTCGTCCCATCCGCCTGTTCGGCGACCCCGTCCTCCGCTCGCCGGCCGACCCGATCCGCCCCGAACTGCTCGGCAGCGCCGGGGTCCGTGACCTCGTGCAGGACCTCATCGACACCGTCAAGGAACCCGGACGTGCCGGAGTGGCCGCGCCCCAGATCGGCGTCGGACTCCGTGCGTTCTCGTACAACGTGGACGGTGAGGTCGGCTACGTCCTCAACCCCGAGATCGTCGAGGTCTCCGGGGAGCCCGAGCTCATGGAGGAAGGCTGCCTCTCCGTCCCGGGGCTCGGCTACCCGACGCGTCGCTCCCCGTACGCGAAGGTGCGGGGTGTCGACGTCGACGGCGACGAGGTCGTCCTCGAGGGCACGGGCTTGATGGCCGAGGCGCTCCAGCACGAGTGCGACCACCTCGACGGCACCGTCTACGTGATGACGCTCGACCCCGAGGTCCGCCGTCAGGCACTGCGCGACATCCGTGCGCAGGACTGGTTCCACTGAGCGCTTGCACAGTCCCGCGTTCGCCGGCTGTGAACTGTGGTGTGACACCCCCACGGGGGATTGTCGCTTTGTCCTGACGAGGGGGTACCGTGCTGCTGTCGGCCTCCCACCGACGACCATCCCATCCCCCCAGGACTCCCGCATGACCAGTCAGAACGACGAGCTCAGCTCGCACCGCACCCGCACCAACCGTCGACCGGCCGAGACCACCGTCACGACCGGTTCGACCGCCGTCCTCGACGCCCCCGCGACGGAGCAGTCGCAGGAGGCCTGAGCCCCGCAGGCGCCCCCGGCGCCCGCTGAACGGCCTGGAGGCCCGGATCACGTCCCACGGACGCGATCCGGGCCTCCAGGCCGTTGCGTCCACACCCGCGCGTACCTGGCGGAATCGGGTGTACCTGGTGAGAAGAACCGACTAGGTACGCCCGAATCGACCCGGTACGCCCGAATCGACCCGGTACGCCCGGATCGACCCGGTGTGCCCGAATCGACCCGGTACGCCCGGAGCTGGTCGCTCAGCGGGGCGGCCGCGCGCGTACCTGGCGGAATCGGGCGTACCTGGTCGGAAGAATCGACCCGGTACGCCCGGAACGACCCGGTACGCCCGGATCGACCCGGTGTGCCCGAATCGACCCGGTACGCACGGGGCTGGTCGCTCAGCGGGGCGGCCGCGCGGGTACCTGGCGGAATCGGGCGTACCTGGTCGGAAGAATCGACCCGGTACGCCCGGAACGACCTGGTACGCCCGAAAGCTGCCAGCCCGCACGCGGGGCGACCGCCTGGAGGCCCGGTGCCAGTCCGGCGGACCGGCACCGGGCCTCCTGGCGGTGGCGCCCACCTACCGGAATCGGGCGTACCTGGTCGAAAGAACCGACCCGGTACGCCCGGAACGACCCGGCCGGCGCTACGCGCGGTTGCGGCGCCGACCCTCGATCACCGGGGTCGCCGTCGTCTGCACCTTCGACCCGGAGTAGATGTGGTCGATGTCGGCGGCGAAGTCCTTGAGGATCACCGACCGCTTGATCGTCAGCTTCGGCGTGAGGTGCCCGGAGGCCTCGGTCAGGTCCGTGTCGAGGATCGTGAACGACCGGACCGACTCGGCGCGGGAGACCCGGCCGTTGGCGGCGTCGATGGCCTCCTGGACGGCGGAGAGCACGCGCTCGTCGTAGGCGGCCTCGTGCCCGCTCAGCGCCGGGGTGATGCCGCGGGACTCGCACCAGCCGGGGAGCATCTCGCGGTCGAGCGTGACGAGTGCTGCGACGAACGGCTTGCCCTCGCCGACGACCACGACCTGGCCGATGAGCGGGTGCTCGCGGATGCCGTCCTCGAGCGGTGCCGGTGCGACGTTCTTCCCGCTCGCGGTGACGATGAGCTCCTTGGCGCGGCCGGTGACCGTGAGGACCCCGTCGGCGTCGATCCGGCCGAGGTCGCCGGTGCGGAACCAGCCGTCGGCGAAGGCGTGCTCGGTCGCCTCGTCGTTCCGCCAGTACCGGTCGAAGACGTCGACGCCGCGGATCAGGATCTCGCCGTCGTCGGCGATCCGGACCTCGATGCCGGGCAGCGCGCGCCCGACCGTCCCGATGCGGAGTTCCCGGGCACGGTTGACGGTGGCGGGTGCGGTGGTCTCGGTCAGGCCGTAGCCCTCGAGGATGAGCACCCCGATCGACCGGAAGAAGTGCGAGAGCCGCGGGGAGAGGGGCGCCGAACCGCTGACGGCGTACTCGACCCGGCCACCGAGGGCGTCGCGGAGCTTGGCGTACACGAGCCGGTCGAACAGCTTGAACTTCAGCCCGAGCAGGAACGGCACCCTGCCGGCTGCGAGGGCCTCGGAGTGGGCGACCGCGGTGTCGGCCGCCGCGCGGAAGATCCTGCCCTTGCCACCGAGGTCGGCCTTCTGCTCGGCGGAGTTGTAGATCTTCTCGAACACCCGGGGGACCGCGAGCAGGAACATCGGCTTGAAGGTCGACACCGCCCGCATCAGGTCCTTGGTGTCCGGCTCGTGGCCGACGAGGACGCCTGCGGACACCGACATCGCGGCGATGAACCGGGCGAAGACGTGGGCGAGCGGGATGAACAGCAGGGTCGAGGCGCCGTCGGCGACGACCTCGGGCATCGCTTCGCTCGCGCCCTCCACCGTGGCGGTGAAGTTGTCGTGCCGCAGGACGCAGCCCTTCGGTCGACCGGTGCTGCCCGAGGTGTAGATGATCGTGGCGTCGTCGTGGCCGTGCACGTTCGCGGTCCGGGCGTCGAGTTCGTCGTCGGTGACGTCCTCGCCGAGCCGGGTCAGGTCGTCGAGGCCGCCGCCGTCGATCGTCCAGTGCTGGCCCAGGGACGGCAGGTCGGGTGCGATGGAGGCGACGCGGCGCGCGTGTTCCTCTTGCTCCACGATGATCGCGACCGACTCGGAGTCGGACAGGATCCAGCGCACCTGGTCGGGGGAGCTCGTCTCGTACACCGGCACGGACACCAGGCCGGCTGTCCACACGGCGAAGTCGACCAGGGTCCACTCCAGACGGGTGCGGGACAGGATCGCGACGTGCGCGCCCGGTTCGAGCCCGGCGGCGACGAAGCCCTTCGCGATGCCGCGCACCCGGGCGAGCGTCTCCGCCGCGGTGAAGGTGGTCCAGGTGTCGCCGTGGCGCTGGGCGAGGATCGGACGGTCGGGCGTCAGGCGGACGCGGTCGCCGAGGAGCCGCGCTGCCGAGCCGTGGTCCGGGGCGACCGGACCGGCGCTGGGCGGTGTGGCGTGCCTCCCGGCCGACGGCGTGGTCCCGGTGGCGGCGCTGCCAGCGGTGGACGTGTCGGTGGAGGCGCTGCTGCGTGCAGGACGCTGATCGTTCACGGTGACTCCCTTGTCTGCCGGTTCGACTCGAGTGCGCCTCAACACCGAGGCGACACCGCCAGCATAGGACGCGTCACCGGGCGTTCCGTGACTTCGCGGCGAACCGGTAGGCTCGTTGCTCGTGCACGCCATCGGAATCGACATCGGGGGCACCAAGATCGCGGGTGCGGTCGTGACGGAACTGGGCGAGATCGTCGCCGAGGACCGCGTGGCCACCAACGCTGCGGACCCGAACGCCATGCTCGACGACGTCGTCTCGATGGTCGAGCGACTCAGCTCGCTCCACCAGGTCGGCGCCGTGGGGGTCGCTGCCCCCGGGTTCATCGACGCCTCGCAGTCGATCGTCTACTACACGCCGAACATCCGGTGGCGGAACGAACCGCTCCGGCAGAAGCTGCAGCAGCGCCTCGGCGACCTCCACATCACGGTGGACAACGACGCGAACGCCGCCGGCTGGGCCGAGTTCCGGTTCGGCGCCGGTCGACTCGTGTCCGACATGACCATGCTCACCATCGGCACGGGTGTCGGCGGCGCCATCGTGACCGAGGACCGCCTGTTCCGCGGGGGCTTCGGCACCGGCGGCGAGATCGGCCACCTGCGCATCGTCCCGAACGGGCTGCCCTGCGGCTGCGGTGCCCGCGGCTGCATCGAGCAGTACGGCTCCGGCCGGGCTCTGCAGCGCATGGCGAACGACGTCGCCGACGCCGGTGGCATCGGTTCGGCACTGGCCGACGCCCGCGCTGACAACGGCGGCCAGCTCGACGGCAAGATCGTCGGCGACCTGATCCTGGCCGACGACCCGGGTGCCCTCGCGGCCCTCCGTCGGCTCGGTCGGCACCTCGGCGAGGCGTGCGCGTCGCTGTCCGCGGTGCTCGACCCGCAGCTCTTCGTGTTCGGCGGCGGCGTCGCCAGCGCGGGGGACCGGCTGCTCGACCCGATCAAGCAGGCGTACCTCAACAACCTGCCGGCCCGCGGGTACCACCCCGAGCCGGACTTCGTGATCGCCGAACTCGTCAACGACGCCGGCGTCGTCGGTGCCGCCGACCTCGCCCGCATCCACGCCCGCACGGCGTAGGGTCGGCGCGCACACACGCACACACGAACGACCGCCCACCCCGAGCCGTGCACCACCCGGACCTTCTCACCACCTGGAGTCGTCGATGACCTACTGGCTGCTGAAGAACTTCGTGCTCGGCCCGCTCATCCTCACCCTGTTCCGGCCGTGGGTCGTCGGGCGTGAGCACGTCCCGACCTCGGGCCCGGTCATCTTCGCGTCGAACCACATCTCGTTCATCGACTCGGTGATCCTGCCGGCGGTGCTCGACCGTCGGCTCTCGTTCCTGGCGAAGAGCGACTACTTCACCGGCCGTGGCCTGAAGGGCTGGGCGACGAAGACGTTCTTCAACGCCATCGGCCAGCTGCCGATCGACCGCTCCGGCGGCAAGGCGTCCGAGGCATCGCTGCGCACCGGCCTGCAGGTCCTGGCGCGCGGTGAGCAGCTCGGCATCTACCCCGAGGGCACCCGCAGCCCCGACGGCAAGCTCTACCGCGGCCGCACCGGCATCGCCCGGATGATCCTCGAGGGGCGCGTGCTCGTCGTCCCCGTGGCCATGGTCGGCACGCGCGAGGTGCAGCAGATCGGGCAGCGCTTCCCGAAGATCAAGCGCGTCGGGGTCGTGTTCGGCAAGCCGCTCGACTTCTCGCGGTTCCAGGGGTTCGAGACCGACCGCTTCATCCTCCGCAGCGTCACGGACGAGGTCATGCACGAGCTCGCCGGCCTGAGCCGTCAGGAGTACGTGGACGTCTACGCGACCAGCGTGAAGGAGCGGGCGAGCTCCGCGCGCGAGGCCGTCATGCGGGAACGGAAGTCGACGCCTGCACGTTAGGCTCTGATGGTCCCGGCACCCCGCCAGGACGCCCATCGACGACGCGCGGCCCGGTGCCGGTCAGCGTCGTCGGGCCGCCCGCACAGAACACCGAGGTAACGCCCTTGCCCGAGTCGACCGACTTCGTCGCCCTGCAGGATCCGGACGTCATCGAGGGGCTCGACTATTGGCGGACGCTCCCGATCAAGCAGCAGCCGACCTGGCCGGACGCAGCCGCGGCCGAGGCCGCCTCGGCCGAGATCGCCACGCTCCCGCCGCTCGTGTTCGCGGGCGAGGTCGACAAGCTGCGTGAGCGGCTCGCCGCCGCTGCCCAGGGCAAGGCCTTCCTGCTGCAGGGCGGTGACTGCGCCGAGACCTTCGCCGGTGCCACCGCCGACTCCATCCGCGACCGGGTCAAGACGATCCTGCAGATGGCCGTCGTGCTGACCTACGGCGCCTCGATGCCCGTCATCAAGATGGGGCGCATGGCCGGGCAGTTCGCCAAGCCCCGCTCGAGCGACTTCGAGACCCGTGGCGACGTCACGCTGCCGGCATACCGCGGTGACATCGTGAACGGCTACGACTTCACGCCGGAGAGCCGGACGGCCGACCCGCGCCGCCTGGTGCAGGGGTACCACACCGCCGCTTCGACGCTGAACCTCGTCCGTGCCTTCACGCAGGGGGGCTTCGCCGACCTGCGCCAGGTGCACTCGTGGAACAAGGGCTTCGCCTCGAACCCCGCGAACGCCCGCTACGAGCACCTCGCCAAGGAGATCGACCGCGCGATCCGCTTCATGGACGCCTGCGGTGCCGACTTCGAGGCGCTCAAGCACGTCGAGTTCTACGCCTCGCACGAGGGGCTGCTGATGGACTACGAGCGCCCGATGACCCGCATCGACTCGCGCTCCGGGCTGGCCTACGACACGTCCGGGCACTTCATCTGGATCGGTGAGCGCACGCGGGACATCGACGGCGCCCACGTGGACTTCCTGTCGCGGGTGCGCAACCCGATCGGCGTGAAGCTCGGCCCGACGACGAGCGTCGACGACATGAAGGCGCTCGTCGACAAGCTCGACCCCAACCGTGAGCCGGGTCGCCTGACCTTCATCACGCGGATGGGCGCCGGCAAGATCCGCGACGAGCTGCCCAAGCTGCTCGAGGCGATCAAGGGCATGGACGCCGACCCGCTGTGGGTCACCGACCCGATGCACGGCAACGGCCTGACCACGCCGACGGGCTACAAGACCCGCCGGTTCGACGACGTCGTGGACGAGGTCCTCGGCTTCTTCGAGGCGCACCGCCAGGTCGGCACGTACCCGGGTGGCATGCACGTCGAGCTCACCGGTGACGACGTCACCGAGTGCCTCGGCGGCTCGGAGCACATCGACGAGGCCACCCTCGCCACCCGCTACGAGTCGCTGTGCGACCCGCGCCTGAACCACATGCAGTCCCTCGAGCTCGCCTTCCTGGTGGCCGAGGAACTCGGCGCGCACCAGCCCGACCGCTCGTAACGCAGGAACCGTTTCGCCGAAGCGACAGAACCCCGCGGCATGTTCGCGGGGTTCTGTCGCTTTCGCGTGTCGGACGGGAGGCCCGTGACGGCGCCGCCACGGGCCTCCCGTCCGTCCTGGGGTCGCGTCCAGGGCCGAGGGTGCGGTGTCCGCACCTACTGGTCGTAGGACAGGGTGATCGTGTCGCCGCGGTAGACCGTGGCACCAGCCCCCGGGTCGGTGCCGGTGACGGGCAGCTTGGACTTCCAGTCGTAGAAGCCGCAGAGGATGTTCGTGCAGTCGGGCACGGACACCTTGAGGCCGAGGTCCTCGAGGGTCTTCGTCGCCTCGTTGATCGTGGGCCGCTCCGCTCCGAGGTCCGGTACGGTGATCGGCGTCGGCCCCTTCGACACGACGACGTCCAGCGCCGACCCGCGCACGGCGGGGGAGTCCTGCACGGCGGCGGAGACGATCTGGCCGGCGGGCACGGTGTCGCTGTACTCCTCGGTGCGGGCGCCGAGGATCAGGCCGACCTCGTCGAGTGCGGCGGAGGCCTCGTCGACCGTCTTGCCGACCACGTCGGGAACCGGCCCGAGCGAGACGGTCAGGGTGACCGGCCCGGTCTCGCCGTAGGCCTGCACCGTCGTGAGGTCGAGGGCCTTGCCGCCGGACGCCCGACCGGTCGCCGCGACCACGGTGTCCTTCGGGGCATCGGCGGAGAACTCGTACCGGTCGTCCTGCAGCTCGAAGTCGTCGTCGAGCGCGGCCGTCACGGTGGAGAGCGGCTGCCCGACGATCGCCGGCAGCGGGATCATCCGGGGGCCGTTCGACACGACGATCTGCACCGCCGTGCCCTTCTGCACCTCGCGCTCCGCGGCCGGCTTCGTCGTGGAGACCTGCCCCTTCGCGACGACGGCGTCGAACCGTGTCCCGGTCTTCGACGCCGCCTGCAGGCCCTGTGCTTCGAGCAGCTGCCGGGCCTGCGAGACCGACTTGCCCGTGACTTCCGGGATCCGCACGTTGCCACCCGGCCCCGGGCCGAAGTACCAGCCGAAGCCGGCTCCGATCAGCGCGAGCACGACGACCACGGACAGCAGGATCCAGCCGCGCTTCCGGCGCTTCGCCGACTGGTCGGCGAGCCGCTGTCCGGCGGGGGAGAGCACGCCCGGCTGGGCCCCGGTGCGACGGGGGCCCGGGGCGTTGCCACGCGCACGGGCGGGCGCTCGACCGCGGTCGCCGGTGTCCCGGTCGCCGGACCGGTCGATGATGGCGGTCTCGTCCGCACCTGTGGCTCCTGCAGCCCCGACCGAGGCGGCGGCCGCTGCGGCGCCGAGTGTGCCGGCGCCACCGGAGGGCAGGATTGCGGTGCCGTTCTCGGGGCGGAGCACGGCCGTGCGGTACTGGCCGGTCGCGCGCTGCTGGTTGCCCGACATGTGGTCGAGCATCTCGCGGGCGTCGCGGGGGCGGTCCTCGGGGTCGCGCGCGGTCGACCAGGCGACCAGTTCGTCGAGCTCCGGCGGCACCCCGGACACGGCGGCACTCGGTGCCGGCACGGAGTCGTTGGCGTGCTGGTAGGCGATCTGCATCGGCTGCTCGCCCTTGTAGGGCTGCTCGCCGGTGAGCATCTCGTAGAGCATGATGCCGAGCGCGTAGATGTCGCTGCGCGAGTCGGCGGCGCCGCGGGTCACGAGCTCGGGGGACAGGTAGGCGATCGTGCCGAGCAGTGCCGCGCCGGTCGCCGTGTTCGCGGTCGTGGCCCTGGCCAGGCCGAAGTCGCCGAGCTTGATGCGACCGTCGTCGGCGAGCAGGACGTTCTCGGGCTTCAGGTCGCGGTGCACGATCCCGGCGCGGTGGGCCGAGGCGAGGCCGGCCAGCACGGCGCGCAGGATGTCCGTCGCCTGCTCGGGCGTCAGGGCGTGGTGCTCCTGCAGCAGGTCCCGCAGCGTGATGCCGGGGATGTACTCCATGACGATGTAGGCGATCTCGCCCTCGGCGCCCTGGTCGTAGACGCCCACCAGGTTCGGGTGCGACAGCCGGGCGGCCGAACGGGCCTCCTGGATGAAGCGCTCACGGAAGGCCTGGTCGTCGGCCAGGTGCCCGTGCATGATCTTGATCGCGACGCGTCGCTCGAGGCGCACGTCGGTCGCGAGGTAGACGGTCGCCATGCCCCCGCGCGCGATGCGGGAGCGGACGCGGTACCGCTGATCGATCATGCGACCGATCATCGGGTCCGTGGCGGCGTTGGTGGTCATCGGCGGCATTCTACGAATCGAGACCGCACTCGGACGCACCGGCGCACCGGCCGTGACCCAATCTCGATCTTCCGGATGAGGCTCAGAGGGTCGCCAGCCAGCCCTCGGCGGCGCTCGCCCAGGTGGCGTAGGCCTTCGGGTAGGCGGAGAGCTGCACGGCCTGGGCCGCGTCGGTGATGCTCATCGAGGACCAGCCGGGCACGTCGAGCAGCCCGCGGGTCTTGCCGGCGTTCGGGTTGTTCCGCCCGCCGAAGAACAGCGCGGTGGCGTGCGCCGGGTCCTGCAGCTTCGCCGCGCTGCCCCAACCCTGGCTCGGCCGCTGCTGGAACAGGCCGACCGAGTCGCGGTCGCCGTGCGGCAGGTTCCGGAGGCTCGACTCCTGCATCGCGGCGGCGAGGGCCACGACGATGCCGCGGTCCGGGACGCCGAGCGATCGACCGACGGCGACGATGGTCGCGGCGTTCTGGCGCTGCTCGGCGCTCAGGCCGACGGCACCGCTCACCGCGGCACTCGCGGCGACCGCGGGCGCGGCGGTGGCGTTCGACGACGGGATGACGAGTGTCTTGCCGGCGTAGATCGTGCTCGTGTACGACAGGCCGTTCGCCGACAGGAGCGACTTGACCGAGACGTGGTGCGCGGCGGCGATCGAGGCCACGGTGTCGCCGGCGCTGATCTTCACGCTCGACTTGGTCGACGGGGCCGAGGCGGTGGAGACCGACGGCGTCGACGACGAGCCGTGCGGCACCCGCAGCGTCTGGCCGGGGTAGATGACGCTGCGCTGCGACAGCTGGTTCGCGCTGAGGAGCGCCGTGGTCGAGACGCCGACGCGGGACGCGATGCCGGAGACGGTGTCGCCGTGCTTCACGTGGTAGCTCGAGGTGTCCGAGCCGGAGCCGCCGGTCGACCCGGAGGTCCGGACCGCGGCGGTGGTGACGGCGGGGGTCGACGCCAGGTGGAGCGTCTGTCCGGGGTGGATGATCGTGTTCCAGCCGAGGCCGTTGCGCACGAGGATCTCCTGCGCCGACAGGCCGAAGCGGGCGGCGATGCCCGAGACCGTGTCGCCGTGGTGGACGGTGTACGTGGTGGGGGCCTTCGTGGTCGCGGCGACGGTCCGCACGACGGTCTGCGACGGCCGGGCAACGGCGGTGCCGAACACCGGGCGGTCGGTCACGGCGCGGTCCTGGTCGACGTGGCGCTTGTGGTTCGCGTCGGCGTCGTCGTGCCGCGGCTCGGCGTGCGCGACCGGGCCGGTGAGGCCGGCGGTCACGGCGATGGTGCCCGCGAGGACGATGGGCATGGTGGCGAACCGGGCGGATCGTGCGCGCCGGGCGACTTCGTCTGCAGCGTGGTCCACGGGTTTCTCCTGATCTCGACTGAGCCGTGCGCACGCATGCGCGCACTCACAGGTGCCACAACGCTGGCATGGCCTGATTCCCAAGTCAACCAGAGAGTCAGATGGGGTGGATGTGACGAATGTGACGAACGAGGCGCATTCACTCCGGCGGTCACTCTGGCACCATGGGCGTGTGAGTGCCGCACCCGTCGACGACCTGTCCCTCTCCGAACGCTGGCTGACCGTCCCCGAGCTGGTGGACATGTTCAGCACCAGCCCCGGACGGATCCACCGACTCTTCGAGCAGAAGACCCTGCTCGCAGCCCGCGTCGGCGGTGTGCTGCGCGTGCCCGTCGAGTTCCTGGAGGACGGCGAGCCCATGCCCGAACTCCGCGGCACGCTGATCGTGCTCGGTGACAACGGCTTCACCGACGACGAGGCGGTGCGCTGGATGCTCACCGTCGACGACGCGATGGGCACCACGCCGATCGCGGCGCTGCGCGCCGGTCGCAAGGCCGAGGTGCGTCGCATCGCCCAGTCGCTGCTCTAGACGCGTTCCGGACAGACGGGAGGCCCGGTGCCAGCTGGCACCGGGCCTCCCGTCTGTCCTGGGGGTGTGTCTAGGACGACCGGCGGCTGACCGTGTCGGCCAGCGACGCGAGCTGCTCGCGTGCCGACGGTGTCAGCGGCGAGGCGTCCAGTGCCGCCTTGGCGCGCTGGACGTGCCGCTCGATCGACCGCTCCACGGCGGCCACGGCACCGGACTCGGTGAGGGTCGCGCGGAGCATCTGCACCTGCTCCTCGTCGAGGTCGGGGTCGCCGAGGAGCTCGTCCAGGAGCTGCCGCGGGCCGCTCGCCAGCGTCTTGCGCGCCGAGGCGATGAGGACGGTGCGCTTGCCCTCGCGCAGGTCGTCGCCGGCCGGCTTGCCGGTGACCTCGGGGTCACCGAAGACCCCGAGCATGTCGTCACGGAGCTGGTACGCCACGCCGAGGGGGAGCCCGAAGGCGCGGAGGCCCTCGAGCTGGGAGTCGCTCGCGCCGGCGACGAGGGCGCCGATGACCAGCGGGGCCTCGATCGAGTACTTCGCCGACTTGAAGACGATGACGCGCTGGGCGCGGAGCAGGTGCTCGGACTCGTCGATGACGGGCCAGGCGGTCTCCTCGTGCACGTCGAGGTACTGCCCCGCCGTGACGTCGAGGCGCATCGCGTGGAACTCCTGGCGGACGATGCGGGCCCGCACCGGGTCGAGGAGCGCGAGGCCCTCGTCGAAGACCGAGTCGCTCAGCGAGAGCAGCAGGTCGCCGAGGAGCAGCGCGGAGTTCGTGCCGTACTGCCCGCGGTCGCCGACGAAGCCGGACTCCTCGTGCAGGGACTCGAAGCGGCGGTGCGCGGCTGGACGCCCACGACGGGTGTCCGAGCGGTCCATGATGTCGTCGTGCACCAGAGCTGCGGCGTGGAAGACCTCGAGCGCTGCGGCGACCGTGACGACGGCCTCGGCGGTGGTCTGCCGGGACCCTTCGGCCAGCGGGTCGAACGAGCCCGAACGGCCCGCCACCGACTGCCATCCCCAGTAGCAGAACAGCGCCCGGAAGCGCTTGCCGCCGGACAACAGGTCTCGGGCGTACCGGTCGAACGGCGCGAGGTCGGGGCTGATCGCGAGGAGCCGTTCACGCTGCTCGTCGAGTGCCCGGTCGATACGCGCCGATACGAGGTCCACTAATCGCGTACTCTCAGCCACGATCCCTACCCTAGTGGAGTGGTCGAGGCATAGAATCGGTCCACTCAACCCGCGTTTTTCAACCCCGCGTCGATCCCAGGAACAGAGGGAACCAAGATGCCGCTCTCGGAACAGGAGCAGCGCCTTCTCGAAGAGATGGAGCGCAGCCTCTACCAGAACGATTCCGATTTCGTGGCTCGTGTCACACGTCGACAGGGTCGTCCGACGTACACAGCCATCACGCTCGGTGTCCTCGGTGCACTCGCCGGGGTCGCCATCGTCATCGTCGGCCTGGTGATCAAGGCGCCGCTGCTCGGCATCCTCGGTTTCGTCGTGATGCTGGCCGGTGTCCTGTTCGCGCTGCGCCCGGGCATGCGTGCCCCGAAGGCGAAGCCCGCACGGCCGGGCAAGCCCGCGTCCGGTGGGTCGGCGCGTCCGTCCGCCGGCGGTGGCGGGTCCTTCATGGACCGGATGAACGAGCGCTGGGACAAGCGCAACGACCAGAGCTAGTAAACGACCAGAGTCAGTAGCTGACGGGGGTCACCAGGACTCCCTCCACACTCCTCCACGGGGTCGGCCTTCGGGTCGGCCCCGTTTCGTGTTCCCCGGGGGCTGGTGGGGGGGGCGGGCCGGGGTCGTGCCGGCGCGAGTGGTCACGACATGCCGCGTGCTGGCCGCCGAGGGCGCAGGAACTGTCGGCTGGGGGCCGCGCGAGCGACGGTCCGTGCCCAGTCGGCGTCGTGCGCCCGCGGCGCGCCCCGGGGCGCTCCACCGGCTGCGAAAGTCCTCCACTTTCCTCCACGGCTGCTCCGGCGCTCGCGAACCGCATGGATCCGGGCATCCGCGGTCATCCCCGCGGGGTGCATTCCGGCTTCGATGCCCCCAGTAGGGGTGCCGCGGGCAGAAAAGGGAGCGGATTCCTAGTCGAGGGGAGGGGAGTGGAGTAAAGTGGGGCTCGCAACGGTCCGGTGGAGCGGAGGGGAGGCCCGACGTGCTGCTCGGTACTCATGCCCCGAAGCTCGACGAGAAGGGTCGCGTGATCCTCCCCGCCAAGTTCCGGGACGAACTGTCCGGCGGGCTCGTGATGACCCGCGGCCAGGAACGCTGCGTCGTGGTCTTCAGCGCCCGGACGTTCGAGGAACTCCACGAGCGCATCCGGACCGCCCCGATGACGTCGAAGCGCACCAGGGACTACATGCGTCTGTTCCTCTCGGGGGCCAGCGCCGAACAGCCCGACAAGCAGAACCGCGTGACGATCCCGCAGAACCTCCGCGAGTACGCGGGGCTCGAGCGGGACCTCACGGTCATCGGCAGCGGTGACCGTGCCGAGATCTGGTCCACCCCCGCGTGGGAGGCCTACTACGCCGAAGCCGAAGAGGCATTCGCCGACAACGACGAGGAGGTGATCCCGGGGATCTTCTGATCCGCGGATCGGGACTCCCAGCCGTGAAGCCCTGACGCCACTTCCCCGGTGTCAGGTCGCATGGATGGGGATCCGGACCCACGGCCCAGGAGACGAGGGGCTGCACATGGCCGACAACGACAACGAGACGCCACGCTTCCCGCACACGCCGGTGATGCTCCAGCGCATCGTCGACCTCTTCACGCCGACGCTCGAGGGCCCGGGCAAGGTCGTCGTCGACGCCACGCTCGGCATGGGCGGCCACTCCGAGGGCCTGCTCGAGCGGTTCCCGGAGCTCACGCTCATCGGACTCGACCGCGACACCGACGCACTCGGCATCGCGGGGGAGCGCCTGGCCCGCTTCGGCGACCGCGTCCGCCTCGTGCACACCGTGTACGACGGCATCGTCGACGCGATCGAGGGCGAGGGCTTCACGAAGGTCGACGGTGTGCTGTTCGACCTCGGCGTGAGCTCGCTGCAGCTCGACCGGGCCGAGCGCGGGTTCGCGTACAGCCAGGACGCACCGCTCGACATGCGCATGGACCGGACCGAGGGGCAGACCGCCGCCGACGTCCTGGCCACCTACGACGAGGGCGAACTCCGCCGCATCTTCCAGCGCTACGGCGAGGAGAAGCTCGCCGGCCGCTACGCCCGAGCGATCGTCGAGCGGCGGGCGACGAAGCCGTTCGAGATGTCCGGTGACCTGGTCCAGGTGCTCCACGACGCGACCCCGGTCGCCATCCAGCGTCAGGGGCACCCGGCCAAGCGCGTCTTCCAGGCACTCCGCATCGAGGTCAACGCCGAACTCAGCGTGCTCGAGCGGGCGATCCCGGCGGCGCTGGACGCCATCGCGGTCGGCGGCCGGATCGTCGTCGAGTCGTACCAGTCTCTCGAGGACCGCATCGTCAAGCGGGCCCTGGTGGAGCGCACGAAGTCGAGCGCCCCCGCCGGCCTGCCGGTGGAGCTGCCCGAGCACGCCCCGACCTTCTCCCTGATCGTCAAGGGCGCCGAGCTGGCCGACGAGGCCGAACGCGCCGCCAACCCCCGAGCAACCCCCGTGCGCCTGCGCGCGGCCGAGCGGATCCGGAACTGACATGAGCACGAACCTCGCACTCGTCGACCCTGCGGTCGTCCCGTCGCGGGCCCCGCGCCCCGACCGTCAGCACCGCCCCGAGCTGGTCGAGGTCACCCCGACCGCGGCCCAGCGCCGGGCTCGCCCCCGCATCGGGTACGCCGTGGTGGCCGTCGCCGCGCTCGGCATCCTGCTGCTGGCCCAGCTCGGCATCAGCATGGTGCTCAGCCAGGGCGCCTACACGCTCAACTCGCTGTCGGCCGAGCAGACGAACCTGTCCCGCACGCAGCAGTCGCTGTCCGAGCAGCTCCGGGTCCTCGACTCGCCGCAGAACCTGGCCCGCAACGCGCAGTCGCTCGGCATGATCGCCAACTCGACGCCCGTGTACCTCGACCCGAAGACCGGTCGGGTGTACGGCACGCCGACGCCGGCGAAGCCCGACGAGGCCACGGCGTCCACCGAGAATCAGGTGCCGAACTCGCTGCTGAACGACGTCCCGCTGGCCACGAAGCCGGGGGACACCTCCACCAGCAAGGAGACGGGCACGACGAGCACGACGGACACGTCGGGCACGTCGAGCACGAAGGACTCGTCGGGCGCCACGGGCACCACGGGAACCACCGACAGCACCGCCATGTCTGAGAAGACGAGCGGCGCCAGCGCGTCGGACCAGGGGACGGCGAAGTCGTCCGTAGAGTCCGACGCGAACCCGCTCCAGGCGCCCTCCACCCGGTGACCGGCGGGTCCGCCGCACCCTCAGCACCGCCCGGGAAGGACCGCACCGCGTGACGAAGACGATCCGCAACCGACGCCTGCGCTACAGCATCGTGATGCTCGCCGTGATCGCCCTCGTCGGGGTGTTCGTGGTGCGGCTCGTCGACATCCAGGTCGTCCAGGCGTCCGAGCTGAACAAGGCGTCGGCCCAGAAGCGCAGCATCCCCGTGACGATCTACGGCACCCGGGGGTCGATCGTGGACCGCAACGGCACCGAACTCGCCGACAGCGTCACCCGGTACAACATCACGACCTCGCCGCGTCTGGTCAAGCAGTTCAAGGGCAAGCTCGGCGGCACCCGCATCAAGGACGTCAGCGTCGGCACCGCACTCAGCGCGTTGGCGAAGGCCTCCGGGGGCGACGTCGCGACCATGCGGAAGAACATCGCCGCGAACCCGAAGTCCGACTTCGCGTACCTGGTCAAGGGCCTCGACGTGCAGCACTACGAGGCCGTGCGGGCACTCGGCATCCCCTGGCTGTACCCGGAGCCGCAGGCGGCGCGGGTGTACCCGACGGGTGCGACCACGGGCAACCTCACTGGCTTCATGGGCACCGACGGCGCCCAGGCCGGCCTGGAGTACTCCTACAACCAGTGCCTGGCGGGCACCAACGGGTCCGAGACCTACGAGCGCGGCGAGGACGGCGTGCAGCTCCCGGGCAGCACCGTGACCACGAAGAAGGCCAAGGACGGCGGCACGCTCGAGACCACGATCGACAGCGACCTGCAGTACATGGCACAGCAGACCATCGCGTCCGCCGCCAAGACCCTGCAGGCGGAGTCCGCGACGGCGACGGTCACGAGCGTCAAGACGGGTGAGCTGCTCGCGGTCGCCGACTACCCGACGGTGGACCCGAACGACGTCGACGCCACGACCGACAAGGGCGCCTTCGGTTCCCGTGCCCTGACGGCGTCGTACGAGCCGGGCTCCACGATCAAGGCCGCCATCGCCGCCGCGCTGCTCGACCAGGGCAAGTCGAACCCCACCGACCAGGCGGTCGTGCCGTACTCGCGCACGTTCCCCTGGGGCGGCACGATCCACGACTCGGAGTTCCACCCCACCGAGAACCTGACGCTGACCGGCATCCTGCAGAACTCGTCGAACGTCGGCATCACCGAGCTCGGCGCACGGCTGACCGCCCAGCAGCGCTTCGACTACATGAAGAAGTTCGGGCTGTTCGAGCCGGAGACGGCCATCGACTACCCGGGCCAGCCCTCGATGGACTACGGCACGAGCCCGAACTGGGACCAGCAGACGAACATCAACTCGATGTTCGGTCAGGGCATCTCGACGACGGCCGTGCAGGTCGCGAGCGTGTTCCAGACGATCGCGAACGACGGTGTCCGGATCCCGCTGCACTTCGTCAAGGGCTGCACCACGGCCGACGGCAAGACGATCGACGCGCCCGACGTGCAGAAGCAGCGGGTGGTCTCCGCAGCCGCCGCCACGCAGGTCACCGGCATGCTGCAGAGCGTGGTCACGGGTGGCACGCTGGTGGGCATGAAGCCGATCTCCGGCTACAACATCGCCGCGAAGACGGGCACCGCCGAGGTCGCAGAGGGGTCGCAGGGCTACGGCGGTCAGCGCATCACGTCGGTGGCCGGAATGGCACCCGCCGAAGACCCCCAGTATGTTGTCACGGTGACGTTCACGAAGCCGCAGACCAACAAGTGGTCCAGCGGAGCGGCTCCGGCGTTCCGCACACTCATGTCCCAGGTGCTCGAGAAGTACCGAGTAGCCCCCTCCGCGTCCGAGGCGAAGCTCTACCCGTCCACGTGGTGAGGAAGAAGGAACACTTGTCCGCACGGATCCCCCCGGTCCTCCGACCCGAACACCCGACCCCGAGGGCCGTCTCCGAACTCGCCAACGCGTTCGGTCTGCGAGTCGTCGGCTCGGTCGACAGCATCGAGACCACCGGTGTCACCCTGAGCGCCACCGAGGTGCAGCCGGGTGACCTGTTCGTCGGCGTGCACGGTGCGAACCGGCACGGCGCACAGTTCGCGACGGAGGCCGCCGAGCGCGGCGCCGTCGCCGTCCTGACCGACCAGGACGGCGTCGCACTGGTCGAGCCGTCCGGCCTGCCGGTGCTCGTCGTCGACGACCCCCGCGCCGCCCTCGGCGACGTCGCGGCGTGGGTCTACCGCACCCACCCCGACGAGGCCACCGACCTGCCGCAGCTGTTCGCCGTCACCGGCACGAACGGCAAGACGAGCACGTCCTACATCCTCGAGGGCATCCTCAAGCAGCTCGGCCTGGTCACCGGCCTGAGCTCGACCGCCGAGCGCCACATCGGTTCGCTCAGCGTGACGAGCCGCCTGACCACGCCCGAGGCCAGCGAGATGCACGCGCTCCTCGCCCGCATGCGCGAGAGCGAGGTCCGCGCGGTCGCCGTCGAGGTCAGCGCCCAGGCCCTCAGCCGGCACCGCGTCGACGGCATCGTCTTCGACGTCGCGGCCTTCACGAACCTGTCGCACGACCACCTCGACGACTACGCCGACATGGAGGAGTACTACCAGGCGAAGCTCCCGCTGTTCCAGCCCGAGCACGCCCGTCGCGGCGTCGTCTCGCTGGACACCGACTGGGGCCACCGCGTGGTGCAGGACTCCCGCATCCCGGTCACCACGATCACCGTGCACCCCGACGTCGAGGCCGAGTGGCACGTCGACATCGTCGAGGCGCACGCCGCCTACACCGAGTTCCGTCTGACCGGCCCCGAGGGCCGCGAACTGACCACCCGTGTGCCGCTGATCGGATGGCACATGGCGGCGAACGCGGCACTCGCGATCGTCATGCTCGTCGAGGGCGGGTTCGAGCTGGGTGCCATCGCGCACGCGCTGGAGAGCAACCACCGCCGCTACCCCGACGAGGACGACGCGAGCGAGCGTGACGGCGAGACCCGCCGCGTCTCCGCCATCGAGTGCTACCTGCCCGGCCGCACCGAGCGCGTCTCCGGCGAGCACGGCCCGAGCGTCTACGTCGACTTCGGCCACAGCGCCGACGCGTTCGAGAACACCCTCGCCGCGGTCCGGCAGTTCACCTCCGGCAAGGTCCTGATGCTGTTCGGCGCCGACGGCGACCGCGACACCACGAAGCGCGGCGACATGGCCCGCGTGGCCGCGGCCGGCAGCGACATCCTCGTCGTGACCGACCACCACCCCCGCTTCGAGGACGCCGCGTCGATCCGGAAGACCCTGGTCGACGCCGCACGTGCGGCGTACCCCGACCACGAGATCCACGAGGTCAGCCCGCCCGAGGCCGCCATCCGCACGGCCGTGAGCCTGGTCGGCGAGGGGGACTCGATCCTCTGGGCCGGCCCGGGCCACCAGGACTACCGCGACATCCAGGGCGTCCGCACGCCGTACTCCGCCCGCGACGAGGCCCGCGTGGCCCTGCGCGAGGCCGGCTGGGAGCCGAACTCCGGTCCGGCGGAGGACGTCCGATGATCGCCTTGACCCTCGCCGAGATCGCCACCGCGGTCGGCGGCGAGCTGATCGGCGGCGCGCAGGCGACCGACGTCGCCGAGCCCGGCGACCTGGTCGTCGAGGGCTCGGTCGAGACCGACTCCCGCCTGGTCCGCCCCGGCAGCGTCTTCTTCGCCCTGCCCGGTGAGGTCACCGACGGCCGACGCTTCGTGCCCGCAGCGGTCGACGCCGGTGCCGCCCTGGTGATCACGCCCGAGCGCGTGGACACGACCGCGCCGCAGATCGTCGTCGCCGACGGGTACGAGGCCCTCGCCGCGCTCGCGCACGAGGTCGTCACGCGCGTCCGGATGAGCACCGCGGACCGCGTCGACGCCGACGGTCGCCCGGCACCCCTGCGGGTCGTCGGCATCACCGGCTCGAACGGCAAGACGAGCACGAAGAACATGCTCCGCACGATCCTCGAGCAGCACGGCGCGACCGTCGCGCCCGAGGGCTCGTTCAACAACCACGTCGGCGCACCGATCTCGATGCTCCGCGTGACGTACGACACCCGGTGCCTGGTGGTCGAGATGGGTGCGAGCGGCGTCGGCCACATCGCCAAGCTCGTCTCGATCGCCGAGCCCGACGTCGGCGTCGTCCTCAAGGTGGGCCTCGCGCACGCCGGCGAGTTCGGCGGCATCGAGGCGACGCAGCGCGCGAAGTCCGAGATGGTCACCGACCTGCCCGAGACCGCGACGGCCTTGCTCAACGTCGACGACGACCGCGTCGCGTCGATGCGCGACCTGACGGCCGCGCGGGTGGTGGGCTTCGGCACGTCGGCCGAGGCCGACTACCGCATCACCGGCATCGAGACGGACCGCAGCGGCACCCGCTTCACCCTCACCGCGCCTCCAGGACAGCCTGGAGGCCCGGATCAGGTCGACGTGCGCCTCGCGATCCTGGGTGAGCACCACGCGATGAACGCGTCCGCCGCGCTCACCGTCGCCCACCTGTGGGGCGTCCCGCTCGCCGACGGCGCCGCGGCGCTCGCGTCGATGACGCGCGCCGAGCGCTGGCGCATGGAGCTGCTCCAGGGCGGCCCCGAGGGCGTCACCGTGATCAACGACGCGTACAACGCGTCGCCCGACTCCACCGCGGCGGCGCTGCGGACCCTGGCGCAGATCGTGCGCCCGGGGGAGCGGACCGTCGCGGTGCTCGGTGAGATGGCCGAGCTCGGTGAGTACTCCGTCGAGGAGCACGACCGCATCGGTCGGCTCGTCGTCCGCCTCGGCATCGGACAGCTCGTGGTCGTCGGCCGCGGCGCGATGCCCATCCACCAGGCCGCCACCCTCGAGGGATCGTGGGACGGCGAGTCCGTGTACATCGAGGACGTCGACGACGCCGTCCGTGCCATGCAGGAGATGCTCCGCCCCGGCGACGTCGTCCTCGTCAAGTCCTCGAAGTCTGCCGAACTGCGATTCCTCGGCGACCGCCTCGGAGGTGTCACCGAATGATCGCGCTCCTCATCGCCGGCGCCACGTCGCTGGTGTTCACGTTGCTGCTCACCCCGTCCTTCATCAAGCTCTTCCACCGTCTCGGGTGGGGGCAGTTCATCCGTGACGACGGTCCGCAGTCCCACCACACCAAGCGCGGGACCGCCACCATGGGCGGCATCGTCCTGATCATCGGTGCGGTGATCGGGTACTTCGTCGGCCACCTGATCGGAGGCGACTCGATCACGCTGTCCGGCCTGCTCGTGCTGTTCCTGATGGTCGGGCTCGGGTTCGTCGGCTTCATCGACGACTTCCTCAAGGTGCGCCGTCAGCGGAGCCTCGGGCTCGGCGGCTGGGCCAAGATCCTCGGCCAGGTCATCGTCGGCGTCATCTTCGCCACGATCGCCCTGGTCGTGCCCACGTCGAACGGCAAGCCGCCGGCGTCCACGATGATCTCGGCGATCCGCGACGTGCCGTGGCTCGACTTCATGGCGCTCGGCACCGTCATCGGCACCGTGCTGTTCCTCGCCTGGATCGTCCTGCTGACGGTGTCCACGTCGAACGGCGTGAACGTGGCCGACGGGCTCGACGGCCTGGCCACCGGGTCGAGCATCCTGGCGATCGGCTCGTACGTCATCATCGGCTTCTGGCAGTCGAACCAGATCTGCGGCGGGGCACGGCTCGACTCGAACACCGCCCACGCCTGCTACACCGTCTCGAACCCGCTCGACCTCGCCGTGGTCGCGGCCGCGGTCTGCGGTGGGCTCATCGGGTTCCTCTGGTACAACACCTCGCCGGCGCAGATCTTCCTCGGTGACACCGGGTCGCTCGGCCTCGGCGGTGCCCTGGCCGGCCTCGCGATCCTCAGCCGCACCGAGCTGCTGCTCATCCTCATCGGTGGCCTGTTCTTCATCGTCACCGGCTCCGTCATCCTGCAGCGGGCCTACTTCAAGATCACCCACGGCAAGCGCATCTTCCTGATGAGTCCGCTGCACCACCACTTCGAACTGAAGGGGTGGGCCGAGGTGACCGTCGTCGTCCGCTTCTGGATCATCGCCGGGCTCTTCGTCGCGGCGGGGGTCGGACTCTTCTACCTCGAATGGATCGCACGCGTTGGTTGACCCGGTGTCCTCGCCGTCCCGCCTCCAGTCCCTCGACAGCTGGTACTCCGAGGGGTGGAAGGGACTCAACGTCGCCGTCCTCGGCCTCGGTGCCACCGGGTTCTCGGTCGCCGACACGCTCGTGGAGCTCGGCAGCGAGGTGACGGTCTACTCGTCCGACGCCCCCGCCGACAGCGTCGAGCTGCTCGACGTGATCGGTGCCCGGTTCCTGCAGACCCCGCTCGACACCGTGCCGGACGCCCTCGTGCAGCAGGCGCCCGACGTCGTCATCGTGTCGCCGGGGCTGCCCCCGCACAACGCCACCGTGCAGTGGTCGGTGACGAACAGCACCGTCTGGGGCGACATCGAGCTCGCCTGGCGCGTGCGCGACAAGGTCGTCCGCGGCCCGGTCGCGGCCCCCTGGATCACGATCACGGGCACGAACGGCAAGACCACGACGACACAGCTCACGACAGCGATGTACGAGGCCGGCGGCCTGCGTGCCGTCGCGTGCGGGAACATCGGCGTGCCGGTGCTCGACGTCGTCCGCGACCCGGTCGGCTACGACGTGCTCGTCGTCGAGCTCTCGAGCCACCAGTTGCACTACGCGGCGACGTCCGGTGACGGCGCCGTGGTGCCGCTCGCGAGCGCCTGCCTCAACATCGCCGACGACCACCTGGAGTGGCACGGCTCCGCCGAGGCGTACCGCGCGGCGAAGGCCAAGGTCTACGAGCGCACCGTGATGGCGTGCGTCTACAACACCTCGGACGAGGCCACCCGGCAGATGGTGCAGGAGGCCGACGTGGTGGAGGGCTGCCGTGCGGTCGGCTTCACCCCCGGCGTCCCCGCTCCCGGTGACGTCGGCATCGTCGAGGACGTCCTGTGCGACCGGGCCTTCAACGAGGACCGCCGCAACAGCGCGCTTGAGCTGTCGACCATCGCCGACCTCGAGGCCGCCGGGCTCGCCAGCCCGCACATGACCATGAACGTCCTGGCCGCCGCTGCCCTGGCCCGTGCCGGCACCGTCCAGCCGAGCGCCATCCAGTCGGCCGTCCGGGCGTTCCGCGCCGACCACCACCGCACCGAGCTCGTCGCCCAGGCGGACGGCATCACCTGGGTCGACGACTCCAAGGCCACGAACCCGCACGCCGCCACCGCGTCGCTCGCGTCGTTCGACACCGTGGTGTGGATCGTCGGCGGTCTGTTCAAGGGCGTCGACGTCGACGGGCTGGTCGAGCGCTTCGGCCCCGGCGTCCGCGCCGTCGTGGTCATCGGCACCGACCGGACCCCGGTCCTCGAGGCATTCGCGCGACACGCGTCCACGGTCCCGGTGCTCCAGGTCGAGACGACGGACACTGATCAGGTCATGCGCGAGGCGGTCCGGCATGCCGCATCGGTCGCGAGGCCGGGCGACACCGTCCTCCTCGCCCCGGCGGCTGCGTCGTTCGACCAGTTCGGCTCCTACGCCGACCGGGGGCAGCGTTTCGCGGCCGCGGTCAACGAGCACCTGGGAGGAGAAGTCGATGGCGACGACACCGACGGATCTTCCGAACAGCCGTAACGGCCGGACCGCGACGACCCCACGACGGACGAACGGCGCGATCGTCGCCGTCAAGAACGTCTTCGTCGCGGAGTCCAGCACCTTCTACACGATCCTCGGCGTCACGCTGTTCCTCGTCGTCTTCGGCGTCGTGATGGTGCTGTCCTCGTCGAGCGTCGAGGAGTACGCGGCGACCCACGACTTCTTCGGGGCGGCGTCCCGCCAGGGTCTGTACGCCGTGCTCGGCGTGCCGCTCATGCTCATCGCAAGCCGGGTCCCGACCCGGATCTGGCGGAAGTGGGCGATGCGGCTGCTCGGTGCGGCGCTCGTCCTGCAGCTGCTCGTGTTCACCCCGCTCGGCATCGACATCCAGGGCAACCGGAACTGGATCGAACTCGGGTCGTTCACCGCGCAGCCGTCCGAGGTCGTGAAGCTCGGCCTGGTGCTCGGCATCGGCGCCATCATCTACGTCAAGCGGGACAAGCTCGACGACTGGAAAGAGGTGTTCATCCCGATCGGGATCGCCTCGATGCTCTCGCTCGGGCTCGTCGTCCTCGGCGGTGACCAGGGCACCGCGATGGTCATGCTCATCCTGGTGTTCGGCGCGCTGTACATCGGCGGCGTCCGCGCCCGGCACCTGCTCGTCGGCCTCGGCGCGTTCGCCGTGATGCTGCCCTTCGTGACGATGGCCTCGGCCTCGCGCTCGACCCGCATCAGCGCCTGGCTGTCCGGGTGCACCGACACCAGCCAGTACCAGGACATCTGCTGGCAGCCCGTGCACGGCATGTGGGCGCTCGCGTCCGGCGGCGTGTTCGGCGTCGGCCTCGGCAACTCCAAGGCGAAGTGGTCGTGGCTGCCCGAGGCGGACAACGACTACATCTTCGCGATCATCGGCGAGGAGCTCGGCCTGATCGGCGCCGTCGTGGTGCTCAGCCTGTTCGTGGTGCTCGCCGTCGGCATGATCAAGATCATCCGGCAGTCCCGCGACCCCTTCGTGAAGACCGTCACCGGTGGCATCCTCGCGTGGATCATCGGCCAGGCGCTCATCAACATCGCGGTCGTCCTCGGCCTGCTGCCCGTGCTCGGTGTGCCGCTGCCACTCATCTCGGCCGGTGGTTCGGCCCTCATCATGACCCTGGTGGCGATCGGCGTCGTGCTCTCCTTCGCCCGTGACCTTCCCGGCAAGAACGACCCCGGCCTGACGAACGCCCCACTCGGCCGGACCTCCACGAACGGATCACTGCGGTGAGCAAGTACCTCTTCGCCGGCGGCGGCACCGCCGGCCACGTCAACCCCCTGCTCGCGGTCGCCGACCGGCTGACCGAGCGGGAGCCGGGCGCCGAGGTGCTCGTGCTGGGCACCGCCGAGGGCCTGGAGTCCCGTCTCGTCCCGATGCGCGGCTACGAGCTGCTGACGATCCCGCGCCTGCCGTTCCCGCGGAAGCTGAACGGCGCGGCCCTGCGCTTCCCGCAGCGATTCGCGGCGGCGGTCAAGCGGACCGAGCAGATCATCCGCGACCACGAGATCGAGGTGGTCCTCGGCGTCGGTGGCTACGCGGCCGCTCCGGCGTACATCGCCGCCCGCCGCACCGGCACCCCGATCGTCGTGCACGAGCAGAACGCCAAGCCCGGGCTGGCGAACCGCCTCGCCGCCTTCCTCACCGAGCACGTCGGCCTGACCTTCTCGAACACGCGCCTGCGCCACGGCCGCGTCGTCGGCATGCCGCTCCGTCGCGAGATCGAGTCGCTCGACCGCCGTGCCGTCCGGGCCGAGGGGCTCGCCGAGTTCGGGCTCGACCCGGACCGTCCCGTGCTGCTCGTGACCGGTGGCTCCTCGGGCGCACGGAGCATCAACCGGACGATCAACAAGTCCGCCGCCGCCATCGTGGGTGCCGGCTGGCAGGTCCTGCACGTCGTGGGCGCCGCGTCGGACATCGGCCCGAGCGACCTCGACGGCTACCACGTGCTGCCCTACTGCGACCGGATGGACCTCGCGTACGCGGCGAGCGACTTCGTCGTGTCGCGATCCGGCGCCGGCATGGTGTGCGAGCTGACCGCCGTCGGGCTGCCGAGCGTGCTCGTGCCGTACCCGGTGGGCAACGGTGAGCAGCGCCACAACGCGAAGGACGTCGTCGACGCCGGGGGAGCCGTCCTGGTGGCCGACGGGGAATTCGACCAGGACTGGGTGACGTTCCAGCTGCTGAGCATCCTGCAGGACCGCTCCCGCATCGCGGACATGACCGTGCGGGCGGGCAGCGTCGGCCACCGCGACGGCGCCGACCGGATGACCGACCTGGTCCTCGACGCCGCGAAGCAGGCCCCCAGCACCACGGAGGAACGATGACCATCAAGCCGGACCTGACCCAGCCGATCCCGGACGACCTGGGCACGGTGCACTTCGTCGGCATCGGCGGCGCGGGCATGAGCGGGATCGCCCGGATGTTCCTCGCCGCCGGGCACCGCGTGACGGGCAGCGACTCCCGCGAGACGGAGACGACCGGCACGATGCGCGACCTCGGCGCGACCGTGCACATCGGTCACGACGCCGCGAACGTCGGCGAGGCCGACACCATCGTCGTCACGAGCGCCCTCTGGCCCGACAACCCCGAACTCCTCGAGGCGCAGCGCCGCGGTCTGCCGGTGCTCCACCGCTCGCAGGCCCTCGCCGCCCTGATCGCCGAGCACCGCCTGGTCGCGGTCGCCGGTGCGCACGGCAAGACCACCTCGACCGGCATGATCGTCACCGCGATGGTCGAGCTCGGCCTGGACCCGAGCTTCGTCAACGGCGGCGTCATCCAGTCCCTCGGCACCAGCTCGGCCCCGGGGTCCAGCGACCTGTTCGTGGTCGAGGCCGACGAGTCCGACGGCTCGTTCCTGCTCTACGACGTCGCCGTGGCCCTGATCACCAACGTCGACGCCGATCACCTGGACCACTACGGCAGCGAGGAGGCCTTCACCGAGGCCTTCGTCGAGTTCGCCGCGAAGGCGAGCGAGCGCGTCGTCATCTCGAGCGACGACGCCGGTGCGAAGACGGTCACCGCCGGCATCCGCCAGCGCGCCGACGCCCCCGAGATCGTCACGTTCGGCGAGGCCGTCGACGCGGACGTCCGCATCGAGGGCATCACCGAGTCGGCCGGCGTCGAGGTCGACTTCCGCGCCGGTGGCGAGGCGTACCACCTGACCCTCCGCGTGCCCGGCCGGCACAACGCGATCAACGCCGTCGGCGCCTTCGCGGTCCTGACCGGCCTCGGCGTCGCCCCGGCCGACGCGGTCCGCGGGCTCGAGGCGTTCGGTGGCACCCAGCGCCGCTTCGAGCTGCACGGTGTCGAGCGCGGCGTCTCGGTCTACGACGACTACGCGCACCACCCGACCGAGGTCGCCGCGGCGCTCAAGGCCGCCCGCAACGTCGTCGGTGACGGTCGCATCATCGCGATCCACCAGCCGCACCTGTACTCGCGCACCCGCCTGATGGCCGGCGACTTCGCCAAGGTGTACGAGGAGCTCGCCGACCACACGGTCGTGCTCGACGTCTACGGCGCCCGCGAGGACCCGGAGCCCGGCGTGACCGGTGCCCTGGTGCAGGAGCGCTTCGCCGACCAGTCGTGCGTCGAGTTCCTGCCCGACTGGGACGAAGCGGCGGCCCGCGCGGCCGCGGTCGCCCGTGACGGCGACATCATCATGACGCTCAGCTGCGGCGACGTGTACCGGATCATCCCGCAGGTGCTCGGCGCCCTGGGCACCGACGGAGCGTCGTCCCGGTGAAGCGCCCCGAGGGGTTCGACGAGGGGGACGCCCGCAGGGACGCCCCGGCCGAGGCCGCGGAAGCGCCCCGGCAGCGGCGTGGTCCCTCGAAGCCGCGGCTGCCGTTCCGCGGACGCGTCGCCGGCGACCGGGAGGCCCGTCCCGCGTCCGCCCCGGACGCCCCGGTCGACGAGACGGTCGCCGACACCGCCGAGCCCACCCCCGCGGACCGGCCCGCCGCCGACACGTCGGGTCCGCACCGGGACCGCGTCGGCGCGTTCGCCGGCGCGGCCGGACGCCGGTTCGGCGCCGGGCTCTCCACCGTCGCCGACCGCCTGCGCGAGTACACCCCGAACGAGGACCACCGGGACCCGGAGGCCGACCGTCGCGACGCGGAACGCCGAGCGGCCTCGAGCGGTGGAGCCGACCGCGACGCGACCGTGACCGACGTGCTCGACGCGGGCAGTGCCTCCCGGACCGACCAGCACGCCGAGGCGCCCATCGGGGCGCGGGTGCGCGCTGCCGAGACCGCCCGCGAGGCGCGCATCGCGAAGCGGCGCCGCCGGCTGCTCGAGCGTGCCGAGGTCCGCCGGTTCACCCGGCGCAGCCGGCACCGTCGCGCCGCGTGGATCACGGCGGCGAGCGTCGTCCTGGTGCTCGGGGTCTCGATCCTCGTCGCGGTGTTCTCCCCGTTGATGGCGCTCCGCACGATCGAGGTCAAGGGCACGAACCGCGTCGACGAGTCCGCGCTCCGCCAGGCCCTGTCCGACCAGATCGGCACGCCCCTCGCCCGGCTCGACTTCGACGCGATCAAGCGGGACGTCGCCGGGTTCCCGCTCATCGAGAGCTACGTGACCGAAGAGGCCCCGCCGCACACGCTCGTCGTCACGGTGACCGAGCGCACGCCGGTGGTCGCGGTGCGCTCCGGCAGCACCTTCGATCTCGTCGACCCCGCGGGCATCGTCGTGCAGTCGTCGCCGAAGCGCCCGGCGACCATGCCGCTCGCCGACATCGCCCGCGCGCGCCTGGGGTCCTCGAGCTTCCGCACGATGACCGAGGTCGTGCTGGCGCTGCCCTCGACGGTCCGGTCCCAGGTGACGCGCGTCGCCGGGTCGACGGCCGACGACGTCACCTTGACCCTCAAGGACGGCTCGACCGTCGTGTGGGGGAGCCCGGACGACTCGGTCGCGAAGGCCGAACTGCTCGCCGCGCTGGTCAAGGACCACGCGGCACGGAACCCCGGCGTCGTCGTCGAGTACGACGTTTCGGCACCGGACAACGGCGTGATCCGCGCCAAGGACTGAATTGCCGGACCTGATCGGCGACACGCGGCGTGGCGGGGCGACACTGCGCCGAACGCACCCGTAGCGTCGGAGGAAGCACCACATCTACCAGCATTGCCCCTGAACTTCAAGTAGAGGTTGAGGGTTCTACCGGAGGCCTGACTGACGTGACCACGAACCACAACTACCTCGCCGTCATCAAGGTCGTCGGCGTCGGCGGCGGCGGCGTCAACGCCGTCAACCGCATGATCGAGCTCGGTCTCCGTGGGGTCGAGTTCATCGCGATCAACACCGACGCCCAGGCGCTGCTGCTCAGCGACGCCGACGTCAAGCTCGACGTCGGCCGCGAGATCACCCGCGGCCTCGGTGCCGGCGCGGACCCCGAGGTCGGCCGTCGTGCCGCCGAGGACCACGCCGAGGAGATCGAAGAGGCCCTGGCCGGCGCCGACATGGTGTTCGTCACCGCGGGCGAGGGTGGCGGCACCGGCACCGGTGGCGCACCGGTCGTCGCGCGCATCGCGAAGTCCATCGGCGCACTGACCATCGGTGTCGTCACGAAGCCCTTCAGCTTCGAGGGCAAGCGTCGCCAGTCGCAGGCCGAGAACGGCGTCGCGGGCCTCAAGGACGAGGTGGACACGCTCATCGTCGTCCCGAACGACCGCCTGCTCGAGATCAGCGACCGCGGCATCTCCATGGTCGAGGCGTTCGCCACGGCCGACCAGGTCCTCCTGGCCGGTGTGCAGGGCATCACCGACCTCATCACGACCCCGGGCCTGATCAACCTCGACTTCGCCGACGTCAAGAGCGTCATGCAGGGTGCGGGGTCCGCGCTCATGGGCATCGGCTCGTCGCGCGGCGCCGACCGTGCGATCAAGGCGGCCGAACTCGCCGTCGCGTCGCCGCTGCTCGAGGCCTCGATCGACGGTGCGCACGGCGTGCTGCTGTCGATCCAGGGTGGCTCGAACCTCGGTATCTTCGAGATCAACGACGCCGCACGTCTGGTGCAGGAAGCCGTGCACCCCGAGGCGAACATCATCTTCGGTGCGGTCATCGACGACACCCTGGGCGACGAGGTCCGCGTGACCGTCATCGCCGCGGGCTTCGACGGCGGCGAGCCGGCGCAGCAGCAGAAGGAACGTCGCTCGAGCTACGTCGACCCGGAGTCGAGCGCAGCGGCGCCCGTCGCCGCCTCGACCGGCGCGATCGAGGACTCCACCACGTCGAGCCCGTCCTGGGCCTCGCAGGAGCACCAGCCGCCGGTGCAGCGCGCCGCCGACCCGGCGTTCGACGACGACGACGAGCTCGACGTCCCCGACTTCCTGAAGTAACCCACCCTTGGTAGCCGACACGCGCCTCCCGTCCGCCTCGTCTCACGACGACGGACTGGAGGCGCGCGTTGCGTCCGTCCGGAGCGGCATCGCCGACGCGGCGCGCGCCGCAGGGCGCTCACCCGACGAACTCACGCTCGTCGTCGTCACGAAGTACCACCCGGCGTTGCTCGTGCGCGAGCTCGCCGCACTCGGCGTGACGGACGTGGGGGAGAACCGCCACCAGGAGGCGCAGGCGAAGGCCGCCGAACTGGAGGACCTCGGCCTGACCTGGCACTTCGTCGGGCAGCTGCAGTCGAAGAAGGCCCGGCAGGCCCGGCGGTACGCCCACGTCGTGCAGTCGCTCGACCGTGGCTCCGTCGTCGACGCGTTCGCCCCGACCGAGGCCGAGCCGGAGCCGCCGGTCATCGACGGCTTCGTTCAGGTGAACCTCACCGACGACCCCGGGCGTGGCGGGGTGCAGCCGGACGACGTCGAGGCGATGGTGGCCCGTGTCCTGGCCACCGGGACCATCCGACTGCGGGGTGTGATGGCGGTCGCACCCCTGGACGAGGAGCCCCGAGCCGCCTTCGCCCGACTCCGCTCGATCTCCGAACGCGTCGTGTCGCTCGAGCCCGGCGCCACCGACATCTCGGCCGGCATGAGCGGGGACTACGCCGAGGCGATCCTCGAGGGCGCGACACACCTGCGGATCGGCACCGCAATCACGGGAAACCGGCCGCCCGCACCCTAGCCTCGTTGCAGGGCACCACGAGCACGAACCCCGGAGGAACCATGGCCAACCCGCTGAAGAAGACGATGGTCTACCTCGGCCTCGCCGATGAGGAACTCGACTACGAGGACGAGCAGCAGGCCGAGCCCGCGCGCCAGCAGGCAGCCCCTGCTCGCCAGGCCGCAGCGGCTGCTCCGGCGCCCGCCGAACCGCAGGAAGCCCCCGCCGCGGCAGCAGCCCCGGCGGCCGCTCCCGCAGCGGCGCCGGCTCCCACCAAGACGCACACCCACCAGCGCGGCGCCCAGGTCACTCCGCTCCGCCGCTCGCACACGACCGCACAGAAGGCGACCCCGGTCCAGGAAATGAACGAGATCCTCACCGTCCACCCGCGCGAGTACAAGGACGCCCAGTCCATCGCCGAGAGCTTCCGCGACGGCATCCCCGTCATCATCAACCTCTCGCAGATGACCGAGGGCGACGCCCGACGCATGATCGACTTCGCCTCCGGGCTGTCGCTCGGCCTGTTCGGCAAGATCGAGCGCGTCACGAACAAGGTCTTCCTCCTGTCGCCGGCCCACGTCGCAGTGAGCGGTGAGCCCGCTGAGGTAGAGTCCGACATCGAGGCGAACTTCTTCGCCCAGTCCTGAGCCGTACCCGGCACACCCGCCCCTGAGCGTCGTCTGACGACGCTCGCCCGAGACGAGCGAGCCCCATCGTGTCCGTGATCCTAGGGATCATCTCCCTCGCGTTGCTCCTGTACTTCTTCGTGATGTGGGGGCGCTTCGCGCTCGACCTCGTGCAGAGCTTCAACCGTTCCTGGCGGCCGCGCGGGGGCATGCTCGTGGTGTCCGAGTTCGTCTACACGGTCACGGATCCGCCCATCCGAGCGGTGCGACGGGTCCTCCCGCCGCTCCGCCTCGGGCCGGTGGCGCTCGACTTCGGCTGGACGATCGTGATGCTCGTCGTCATCATCGCCCGGTTCGTGGTCGCCGCTCTGGCACGCGGTATCTGAGCGGACTCCCGTCCGCGACACGCGCCACGCCCGGCTCAGGTCACGGTTCCGCCCCATCGTCGGTGTACGGTGGTCGGGATCGATGCCCGCTCCGGTGGCGCATCCGCACCGCACGGTACGACTGGTAGATTCGGTCGCACCGCACGCGGTTCCACACGTTCAGCAGTTCTATTGAGGTGACGGCAATGGCTTTGACGCCGGAAGACGTAGTCAACAAGCGGTTCCAGCCGACGAAGTTCCGCGAGGGCTACGACCAGGACGAGGTCGACGACTTCCTCGACGAGGTCGTGGTCGAGCTCCGTCGCCTGACCGCGGAGAACGACGAGCTCCGCCAGCGCCTGCAGGCGGCCGAGTCGGCCCCGCAGCCGGCGCAGGCCGAGCAGCCCGCTCCCGCAGCCGAGCCGGAGCCCACCCCGGCCCCGGTCGAGGCAGCACCGGAGCCCGCTCCGGTCGCGGCGGCGGCTCCGGCCACGACGGTCCCCGCCGACGAGGACACCGAGGGCACCACGAACCTCCTGACCCTGGCGCGTCGTCTCCACGAGGAGCACGTCCGCGAGGGCATCGAGAAGCGCGACGCGCTCATCGCCGAGGGCACGGCCCAGGCGGCTCGCCTGGTCTCCGAGGCCGAGGCGAAGCAGCGCCAGATCATCGCCGACACCGAGAACACGAACCGTCAGCGTGTCGCGGTGCTCGAGCAGGAGCAGCGCCAGCTCGAGGGCAAGATCGACGAGCTCCGGACCTTCGAGCGCGACTACCGTGCGCAGCTCAAGAGCTACATCCAGGGTCAGCTCTCCGAGCTCGACACCTCGGGCGAGCAGTCCGGTCTCACCCCGGCGCCGGCTTCGGCGCAGGGCTTCGGCAACTGACGTTGTCGCGACCAGCATCACGAGCGAAGGTCAGTGTCCGCGCGATCGCGGCACTGGCCTTCGCCGCTGTCGTGGTGGTGGCGTTCGACCAGGTCGCCAAGACGCTGGTCGTCGCGAACCTGCCCTACGGCACCCCCGTCCCGGTCCTCGGCGGGGCGTTGCAGTTCCTGTACGTCCGGAACCCGGGGGCCGCGTTCTCGTTCGCGGTGAACATGACCTGGGTGTTCTCGGTCATCTCGGCCGCGGTCGTCGTCGCGATCATCGTGTACTCGCGTCGCATCCGGTCGATGTGGTGGGCCATCGTGCTCGGCATGCTGCTCGGCGGCGCGCTGGGCAACCTGCTCGACCGGCTCTTCCGTGAGCCCGGCTTCGGTCGGGGCCACGTCGTCGACTTCATCTCGACGCCGTGGATGATGCCGGCGATCTACAACGTCGCCGACTCCTTCATCTGCATCAGCATGGTGGTCTTCGTGCTGCTGGTGATCCTCGGGGTGAACCTCGACGGCACCCGCACGCTCTCTGCCAAGCGCCAGGCGCAGCTCGACGCGGCGCAGCCGGTCGACGCGGCGGAGCCGCTCGACGGTGGGGCCGCGTTCTCGTCGGCCGACGCCGCTCTCGACGAGCCGACCCGCGCCTCCAGGCCGGAGGACCGCGACCGTCGCGACACGCTGGGCCACGACGCCACGTGAGCGAATCGCGTTCTCTTCCCGTGCCCGACGGGCTCGCCGGTGAGCGCGTCGACGCCGCCATCGCGAAGCTCCTCGGCTTCAGCCGGTCGTTCGCGGCCGACGTCGTCGCGGCCGGCGGCGTCCGCGTCGACGGCGTCCCCGTCGACAAGTCGGACCGGCTGCACGCCGACTCCTGGCTCGAGGTCGAGTGGACCCCGAAGGAGCCGCCGCGCATCGTGCCGGCGGCCGTGCCGGGCATGACGATCGTGCACGACGACGAGGACATCGTCGTCGTGGACAAGCCCGTCGGTGTCGCCGCGCACCCCTCGCCGGGGTGGGACGGTCCGACCGTGCCCGGGGGCCTCGCCGCCGCCGGGTTCACGATCGCGACGTCGGGCGCCGCCGAACGTGCCGGGATCGTGCACCGCCTCGACGTCGGGACCTCGGGCCTGATGGTCGTCGCGAAGACCGAGCTGGCGTACACGCACCTGAAGCGGGCCTTCAAGGAGCGCACGGTCGAGAAGGTCTACCACGCACTCGCGCAGGGCCACCCCGACCCGACCTCGGGCACGATCGACGCCCCCATCGGGAGGCACCCGTCGAGTGACTGGAAGTTCGCGGTCACGTCCGAGGGCAAGCCGAGCGTCACCCACTACGAGACGCTCGAGGCCTTCCGTGCCGCCACCCTGCTCGAGGTGCACCTGGAGACCGGGCGCACCCACCAGATCCGGGTGCACATGGCTGCCACGCGCCACCCGCTCGTCGGGGACACGATGTACGGCGCCGACCCGGTGCTGGCGGCCGAGCTCGGGCTGACGCGCCAGTGGCTCGACGCCGTCCGGCTGGGCTTCGACCACCCCCGTACGGGCGAGTGGGTGTCCTTCGAGGCGCAGTACCCGGACGACCTGCAGGCAGCGCTGGAGCAGATCCGGAGTGCGTCGCTCTGACGCGCCCGGGCGCTTGCGCCGAGTGGTCGTGAGCTGTCGGCTGGGAGGCCGTCAGACGACGCTTTCTGCGCCCGCGGCGGCCGGCGTGCGGCGTGTCCTGCCCTCTCGGCGGGCCGCCTCGCGCGTGTCGTTACGCGGTTCCAGTCTGGAGGCGCGGTGCGGCCCCGACCCGCGCCTCCAGGCCGACGCGCCCGGGCGCTTGCGCCGAGGGGTCGCGAGCTGTCGGCTGCGGCGCCGCCAGGCGACGCTTTCTGCGCCGGCGGCGGAGCGCGTGCGGCGTGTCCTGGCCTCTCGGCGGGGCGCCCCGCGCGTGTGGCGACCCGGTGCCGGCCTGGAGGCGCGGTGCGGCCCCGCCACGAGCCTCCCGTCCGCCGTGCCCGGGCCGTTGCGCCGAGGGGTCACGAAGTGTCGGCTGCGGCGCCGCCAGGCGACGCTTTGTGTGCCCGCGGGGGAGCGCGTGCGGCGTGTCCTGCTCTCTCGGCGGGGCGCCCCGAGCGTGTCCAGACCGACGCGCCCGGCCGCTCGCGCCGAGGGGACATGAACTGTCGGCTGCGGCGCCGCCAGGCGACGCTTTCTGCGCCCTCGGCGGTCTGCCTGCGGCGTGTCCTGCCCCCTCGGCGTGGCGCCCCGCGCGCGTCGCGACCCGTAGCCGGTCTGGAGGCGCGCTGCGGCCCCGCCCCGAGCCTCCCGTCCGCCCCGACGCGCGCGGGAATGTGGGCGGCCGCGGTTAGGCTGTTCCCACCCCGCAGCACACCGTACGAACCGGAGGTTCCGTGTCGGATTCCGACTCCTTCGTCCACCTGCACGTGCACAGCGAGTACTCGATGCTCGACGGTGCCGCCAGGCTCTCCGACCTCGTGGCGGAGACCGCCGCGCAGGGGATGCCCGCCGTGGCGGTGACCGACCACGGCAACATGTTCGGCGCCTTCGAGTTCTGGAAGGCCGCCAAGGCCGGTGGCGTCAAACCGATCATCGGGACCGAGGCGTACATCACGCCCCGCACGCACCGCTCGGACAAGACCCGTGTGCGCTGGGGTGACGGCGGGGGCGACGACGTGTCCGGCGCCGGCTCGTACACGCACATGACGATGTTCGCCGAGAACACCACGGGCATGCACAACCTGTTCCGGTTGTCGTCCAAGGCGTCGCTCGAGGGCTACTACTTCAAGCCCCGTATGGACATCGAGCTCCTGCAGGAGTACCACGAGGGCATCATCGCCACGACGGGCTGCCCCTCGGGGGAGATCCAGACGCGCCTGCGGCTCGGCCAGTACGACGAAGCGGTGCAGGCCGCCGCCGACTACCGCGACATCTTCGGCAAGGAGAACTACTTCGCGGAGGTCATGGACCACGGCCTCGAGATCGAACGCCGGATCATGAGCGACCTGATCCGCCTGGCGAAGGACCTCGACATCCCGCTGGTCGGCACGAACGACCTCCACTACACGCACGCCCACGACGCCAAGTCGCACGCTGCACTGCTCTGCGTGCAGTCCGGCTCGACCCTCAACGACCCGAACCGCTTCAAGTTCGACGCCGACGAGTTCTACCTGAAGACCCCGGCGCAGATGCGGCACGTCTTCCGCGACAACCTCGAGGCCTGCGACAACACGCTGCTCATCGCGGAACGCTGCAACGTGGAGTTCGACACCTCGGCCAACTACATGCCGAAATTCCCGGTGCCCGAGGGCGAGACCGAGCACTCCTGGTTCGAGAAAGAGGTCGCGAAGGGGCTGGACTACCGGTACCCGGACGGCATCTCGAAAGAGGTGCAGGACCGTGCCGACTACGAGGTCGGCATCATCAACCAGATGGGGTTCCCGGGCTACTTCCTGGTGGTCGCGGACTTCATCAACTGGTCCAAGAACAACGGCATCCGCGTCGGTCCGGGTCGTGGCTCCGGCGCCGGCTCGATGGTGGCGTACGCGATGCGCATCACCGACCTCGACCCGATCCGGCACGGCCTGATCTTCGAGCGCTTCCTCAACCCGGACCGCGTCTCGATGCCCGACTTCGACGTCGACTTCGACGACCGGCGCCGCGGTGAGGCGATCAAGTACGTCACCGAGAAGTACGGGTCGGAGCGCGTGGCGCAGATCGTCACGTACGGCACGATCAAGGCGAAGCAGGCGCTCAAGGACTCCTCGCGCGTCCTCGGGTTCCCGTTCGGCATGGGCGAGAAGCTCACCAAGGCGATGCCGCCGCCCGTGATGGGCAAGGACATCCCGCTCACCGGGATCTTCGACAAGGACCACCCGCGCTACAAGGAAGCCGTCGACGTCCGCACCGTGGTCGAGACCGACCCCGAGGCGAAGACCGTCTTCGACACCGCGCTCGGGCTCGAGGGGCTGAAGCGCCAGTGGGGCGTGCACGCTGCCGGCGTCATCATGTCGAGCGACCCGCTCATCGACATCATCCCGATCATGAAGCGGGAGCAGGACGGCCAGATCGTCACGCAGTTCGACTACCCGGCAGCGGAGTCGCTCGGCCTGATCAAGATGGACTTCCTGGGGCTCCGCAACCTCACGATCATCAGTGACGCCCTCGACAACATCAAGACGAACCGTGGGACCGAGCTCGACCTCGAGAACATGGGGCTCGAGGACCCCGAGGCGTACGCGCTCCTGCAGCGCGGCGACACCCTCGGCGTGTTCCAGCTCGACGGCGGGCCGATGCGCGGCCTGCTGCGGCTGATGAAGCCCGACAACTTCGAGGACATCTCCGCGCTCATCGCCCTGTACCGCCCGGGGCCCATGGGTGCGAACTCGCACACGAACTACGCGCTCCGCAAGAACGGCGAACAGCCGATCACGCCGATCCACCCGGAGCTCGAGGAGCCCCTCAAGGACATCATCGGTACGACCTACGGCCTGATCATCTACCAGGAGCAGGTCATGGCCATCGCGCAGAAGGTCGCCGGGTTCTCCCTCGGCCAGGCGGACATCCTCCGCCGCGCGATGGGCAAGAAGAAGAAGTCCGAGCTCGACAAGCAGTACGCGGGCTTCCAACAGGGCATGAAGGACAACGGGTACTCCGACGCGGCGATCAAGACGCTGTGGGACATCCTGCTGCCCTTCTCCGACTACGCGTTCAACAAGGCGCACTCGGCGGCCTACGGGGTGGTGTCCTTCTGGACCGCGTACCTCAAGGCGCACTACCCGGCCGAGTACATGGCGGCGCTGCTGACGAGCGTCGGCGACGCCCGCGACAAGCTCGCGCTCTACCTGAACGAGTGCCGCCGGATGGGCATCAAGGTGATGCCGCCGGACGTCAACGAGTCGATCGGCTTCTTCGCCGCAGTCGGCGACGACATCCGCTTCGGCATGGGTGCCATCCGCAACGTCGGGTTCAACGTCGTCGACGACATCGTCAAGGCGCGGACCGAGAAGGGCGCCTTCGAGTCGTTCCACGACTTCCTGCGCAAGATCCCGATCTCGTCGGCGAACAAGCGCACGGTCGAGTCGCTCATCAAGGCCGGTGCCTTCGACGAGTTCGGCGACACCCGCCGAGCCCTGGTGGAGATCCACGAGGGCGCGGTCGAGGGCGCGGTGAAGGTCAAGCGCGACGAGGCCCACGGCAACGTCGGGTTCGACTTCGACTCGCTCTTCGCCGAGGCCGCCGAGGACGCCCCGAGTGCCGCGGTGTCCCAGGTGCCGGACCGTCCGGAGTGGTCCAAGCGCGACAAGCTGGCGTTCGAGCGGGACATGCTCGGGCTCTACGTGTCCGACCACCCGCTCGCCGGGCTCGAGATCGAGCTCGCGAAGCACCAGTCGATCACCATCGCCGACCTGCTCACCGCCGACGACTCGATCGAGGGCGAGACGGTGACCGTCGCCGGCCTGCTGACGAGCGTGCAGCACCGGGTGGCGAAGACGAGCGGCAACCCGTACGGCATCGTCGACATCGAGGACTTCGGCGGCCAGATCGGCGTGATGTTCCTGGGTAAGACGTACCAGGAGTTCGGCCCGTCCCTGGTGCCCGACTCGATCGTCGTCCTGCGCGGCCGCGTCAACGTCCGCGACGACGGCAAGGCCCTGCACGCGGTGAGCATGTTCCAGCCGAACGTCGGCGACGCGATGGGCTCCGGCCCGCTCACCCTGTCCCTTCCGGAACGACAGGCCACGACGACCACGGTGACGGAACTCGCCGCCGTGCTCGGCCGCCACCAGGGTGACACCGAGGTCCGGCTGAAGCTGCTCAAGGACGACGTCGCGCGCACGTTCGAGCTGCCGTTCCCGGTGAACCTGACCCCCGACCTGTTCGGCGAGCTGAAGAGCCTGCTCGGACCCCGCTGCCTGGTGTAGGAGCAGCGACCATGGCCGGTCACCGGATCTTCGGGACGCCCGTCGCGGACGTCTACAGGCACTACCTGGCGAAGGTGGAGCGGAAGGGCCACACGAAGGCGGAGCTCGACACCGTCATCGAGTGGTTGACCGGTTTCGACGACCGGGCGCTCGCGCAGCACCTGGCCGACCGGACCACGTTCGAGGACTTCTTCGCCGGCGCGCACCTCAACCCGAACGCCCCGCTCATCACCGGGGTGATCTGCGGGGTGCGGATCGAGGAGCTCGACGACCCGCTCATGCGGCAGATCCGGTACCTCGACAAACTCGTCGACGAGGTCGCCAAGGGCCGGCCGATGGCGAAGATCCTCCGGACCGCGTGACCCACTCGCGGCCGGCGCCCCCGGACCCCGGAGTGCTCGCCGCGTTCGGTGTGGGAGCAGCCACACCGGTGCCACTCGTGGGGGGCCGCGGGCTCTCCTGGCGGGCGGGCGACATCGTCCTCCGGCCCCACGACGGTGCGCTCGTGACCGACTGGCGCGCTGCGGTGCTGACGGACCTGGGCCACACGTCGGCGTTCCGGACTCCGAGACCGGTGCCCACTCGCGCCGGTGCCTGGCGGTGCGGGGAGTGGGAGACGTGGGAGTTCGTCGCCGGGGCAGCTGACGAGACCCGTGTCGACGACGTCATCCGAGCGGGTCGGGCCTTCCACCGCGCAGTCGCCGACGTCGGGTGCCCCGCGTTCCTCCGGACGGCCGACCCCGAGACCGACGACCCGTGGCGTCGCGCCGACCGCATGGCCTGGGGCGAGGCACCACTGCCGACCGACCCGACCCTCGACCGCCTGGCCGCGGCGTTCCGTCCCGTCCACGCGCCGGCGCAGTTGATCCACGGGGACCTGCTGGGCAACGTCCTGTTCGCGGAGGGACTCGCGCCCGCGATCATCGACTGGCCACCGTACTGGCGTCCGGCCGGCACGGGAGCCGCGATCGCCGCGGTGGACGCGGTCTGCTGGCACGGCGTGCCCGTCGACCGCCTCGACGATCTCGGCGAGGGCGAACACGAGTGGCGGCAGTTGCTCTTGCGCGCCCTCGTGTTCCGGATCGCCACGCTGCACCTGCTCGGTGCGTTCGACGTGGGCAGCATCGCGCGACACCGTGCGGTCGTCGACGCACTCGCGTGACGGACGGGAGGCCCGTGGCGGCGCCGCCACGGGCCTCCCGTCCGCTCGTCGGTCGTCGCTCAGGCGCCGCGGCCGGCGATCGCGCGGAGGCGGGCGACGATGCGCGGGTTGCGCGCACCGAACGTGAGCGCGGCGAGGCGTCGGACCGACACCGTCGCGCGGTGCACCAGGAGGCCGGTCGCTTCGGCGATGTCCGAAACCGCGTGCCAGCGAGCACGCAGGGACGCCGGGTCGATCTCGTTCGCGGCGGCTGTGCGGACGAGCCGGACGAGGTCGTCCCCGTCGCGCCAGCTCGTGCTCTGGTTCTCGAAGCGGCGCAGGATGCGGTCGATCGCCGACGCACGGTGGTTCGCGACCGCGTGTGACCACCGGACGTCCTGCGACACGGGGTCGACGAGGATCCAGCGGGGAGCGTTGGCGTTGAGCGCGGAGAGCTGCGCGAACGTGGTCAGGGCGCCGAGTGCGACCGCGACGTCGAAGATCTGCCGTGGCCGGCCCCCGACGGCGATCGCAGCGCCCGGGAACGCCTCACGGGCGTCCCGGATCTGCGACTTCGCGACGATGACCGTGACGACGACGTCATCCGGCGCTGCAGTGAGGGTGCTGCGGGTCCGGGCGATGACCTCGTGGGTCAGGTCGGCCGGGAGGTGCAGCGCCACGCGGACGACGTCGTCGTCGGGCAGGAACGCATCGGCGAACACGTCGACGGCGTCACGGTACCGGGCGAGGAAGAGGGCGATCGCTCCGCCGTAGAAGGGGTAGCGCTCGAGCAGGATCCGCTCGTGCTCGAGTCGGAGCGAGGGACCGCGATCCCCGCTGAAGCTCGTCGAGCCCGTGTGCAGGACCAGCGCACGGTTCGCCAACACCGAGGTGAAGCCGTGCTCGTTGATCCGCAGGCAGAAGTCGTTCTCCTCGCCGTAGCCGGGGGAGAAGACGTCGTCGAACAAGCCGAAACGGTCGACCATCTCGCGCCGGATGAGGAAGCAGAAGCCCATCGCCACCGGGGAGACCGTGTGCCGCGGGAGCAGGTACTTCGTCCGGCCGTGCAGCTCGCGGGTGCGGCGCGGTGCGAGGCTCGCGCGCGGGTTCCGCCGCGCGTAGGGGAAGGACGCGATCGTGGCGTTGTCGCTCCTCGCGCACACGACGCCGATCGAGTCGTCCGAGGCCAGGACCGCGGTCATCTCGTCCAGGAACCCCGGCATCGGGACGGTGTCGCTGTTGAGGAGCAGGAGGTCGTTGCCCGTGCGGTCGAGCTCGAGGACCGCCCGGTTGCAGTTGCCGACGAAGCCGAGGTTGCGGCTGTTGCGGGTGTACTCGAACCCTTCGTGGTCGCCGACGAGCTCGAGCACACGGGCCTCGATCGCGTCGACGCGGGGGCCCATGTCGTTCGCCAGGAGCACGCGGTCGACGGCGAAGTCCACCGTCTCGAGCAGTGCCTCGATGCAGCGCTCGAGACCGGGGAGGTCGTCGTAGATCGGGACGACGATCGTGACCGGACGACGGTCGCGCGTCATCGCCGAGCCAGCTTCCGGACGACGACGCCGGGCTGGGCGAGGAGTCGGCCGACGGCCCCGGAGCGGGATCGCACGCGGCTCGCGAGGAGTCCGACGGCGGCTCTGGCGCTCGTCGCACCGAGCGAGGCGTACGCGCCGGGCAGCTCGAACCAGTAGCGCGCCGCCTGGGGGAGCCGGTAGCCCTCGGTGCCGACCAGCGCGACCAACCGTGCGATGGCCGCCGCGTTGTCGTGGCCCGCACCCGTGACGGTGGCGAGGCGGTCCGGTGCAGCCGCACCGTGCCTCCTGGCCGTGTCCGGGTCGGCCGCGTACGCCGCGAGGGCGTCGGCGAGGGCGTTCGTGTCGTCGGCCTCGACCAACGCGCCGGTCACGCCGGGCTCCACGAGTTCCGCGCTGCCGCCTTGGTGCGTGGCGACGACGGCCCTGCCGAGCGCCATGTACTCGGCGGTGGTGCGACCGAAGGCCTCGATGGTGGAGGGCGTGACGCAGACGTCGGCCGCCTGGATGAAGGGCGCGGGCGTGTGCTGCTCGCCAGCGAAGACGACGTGCTCGGCGACACCGAGCGCGCGGGCGCGGTCGGTGAGCCGCTGGTCCTCACCCGGTTGCTTCCAGCTCCCGACGAAACAGACGCTCGCGGTCACGCCTCGTCGGCGCAGCGCGCCGAGCGCGTCGACGACGCGGTGTTGCCCCTTGGACTCCTCGACGCGGCCGAGGACCGTGATCCGGAGGCCGGGTTCTGCCTGCGGGAAGGGGGTGACGGCAGGCGTGTCGTCCTTCGTCGCCAGGAGTCGGCTCGTGTCGACCGTCGGGTACGCGACGGAGAGCTTGTCGGCGGGGATGTACTGCGCCAGGTGCTCGCGCATCGCCTCGGAGTTGGTGACGACGGCCCCGGACAGCAGGCCGATGTCGCCGAGGACGCCCGCACGGCCCGTCTGGAACTGCAGACCGTGGTCGAGGTCGCCGTACTCACGGACGAACCACGCCTGCGGGATCCCGAGGACCGCGGCGGCGAACGACGCCCACGGGGCGACGAGTGTGTTGGTGACGACGAGGTCCGGGCGCTCGCGCTCGTACTTCCGGATGATCGCGTTCACGGCGGCGTAGTCGACGGTCGCGAAGGCGGCGCGTTCGGCAGCCGGTGCGGGCTGCGGACTCGGCAGGGCCCAGCCGCGGAACCGCAGCGCGTCGTACGACCAGCCACGCTCGTCGAGGGCATCGATGAACTTGCCGCGCGGGGCCTTGGTGATGAAGGTCGGCGTCATGTCCGGGTCCTGCGCCTGCCAGTCCTCCACGAAGCGGATGAGTGACCGTTCCGCCCCGCCGAGGTTCACCGGCGCGGTGGAGTGGTTGGCGAAGCTGACGATCACCCACCAACCCTACTAACGATTTTCCAAGCGTTTGCTCTCTGGCCACTCGCCGCGCACCCGAGTCACCGCGTCGAACGTGCGTCGTGCAACGAGTGTGCGAGAATGCCTCGTCCCCGAATCCCTGTGAGGAGCGCTGCGTTGCGCCCCGGAGGAGCCTGCACCCGAAGCATGACGTACCTGAACGAGCTCATGTCGTCGCGGGAACTCCTGGCGAACCTCACCGCCCGCGAGGTCAAGGGCAAGTACCGCCGCACGGTCTTCGGGCAACTGTGGTCCCTGATCAACCCGCTCGCGACGATGTTGATCTACACGATCGTGTACTCGTTCATCTTCCGGGCACGACTCGAGGTCGGCGACCCCAGCGGACTGAACATCTACCCGCTGTGGTTGATGTGCGGCCTGCTGCCGTGGATCTTCGCGCGCAACGTCATCAACTCGGGCATGACGTCGATCGTCGCCAACGGCTCGCTGATCAAGAAGGTGTACTTCCCGCGGATGACGCTGCCGCTCGCGGCCGTCGGGTCCTTCGGGTTCACGTGGCTGGTGGAGATGGGGGTGCTGTTGATCGCCCTCGCGATCGCGGGGTCGAACTTCTGGATCTACCTTCCGTTGATCGCGCTGACGATGGTGTTCCTCGCCATGTTCGCCGCCGGCCTCGGGCTGATCCTGTCGATCATCAACGTGCACTTCCGCGACATGCAGCACCTCGTCGGCATCGGCCTGCAGATGTGGATGTACCTGTCGCCGATCATCTACCCGCTCTCGCTCGTCGAGGACGCCGCGCACAAGGCCGGACACCCGTGGATCATCCACGTTTACAAGCTCAACCCGATCGAGCGGTTCTCCGAGGTCTTCCGGAACCTCATGTACGACAACCGCCTCCCGAACTGGACCGACCTGGTCGCGTGCGCCATCGCTGGATGCGCCTCGCTCGCACTCGGCTACTTCGTGTTCTCCCGCAACGAGAAGAAGCTGGCTGAACTGCTGTGACCGATGCTGCCGTCACCGTCGACCACGTGTCGAAACGATTCCGCATGTACAGCGAGCGCAACGACTCGCTGAAGAGCATGGTCATGCGTGGCAAGAAGTCCGTGCACGAGGACTTCTGGGCCCTGAAGGACGTGTCGTTCGAGGTACCACAGGGTAAGACCTTCGGCCTCATCGGCAAGAACGGCTCGGGTAAGTCCACGCTGCTGAAGTGCCTGGCGAAGATCCTCTGGCCCGAAGAGGGCTCGATCACCGCCCGCGGCAAGCAGGCATCGCTGCTCGAGGTCGGTTCCGGGTTCCACCCCGAGCTCTCCGGTCGCGAGAACGTGTTCCTGAACGGCTCGATCCTCGGGATGAGCCGCAAGGAGGTCACGCGGAAGTTCGACGACATCGTTTCGTTCTCCGGCGTCGGTCACTTCATCGACCAGCCCGTGAAGAACTACTCGTCGGGCATGTACGTGCGACTCGGGTTCTCTGTTGCGGTCGCGGTCACCCCGGACGTGCTCGTCGTGGACGAGGTGCTCGCCGTCGGTGACGCGACCTTCCAGAAGCGCTGCCGGACGAAGTTCAAGGAGATGAAGGACGAGGGCCGCACCGTCATCCTCGTCTCCCACTCGATGAGCACGGTGAAGGACATGTGCGACGAGGTGGCTTGGCTCAACGAGGGCGAGCTGAAGATGATCGGCAAGACGAACGACGTCGTCAAGGCGTACAACGAGACCGTCTGAGCGCGAGCTCGACTGCGAGAGGGAACAGACGTGTCCGAAGAGACCCCCGCGACGATGCGGTTCGAACGCCGGTTCACGGTCGGCGTGGTCCTGGCCGTGTACAACGTCGCGCGCTACCTGCCCGACCTGCTGGGATCGCTCGAGCGGCAGACGCACCCGCTGACCGACGTGCAGCTCGTCTTCGTCGACGACGGCTCCACCGATGGCAGCCTGGAACTCCTGCAGGAATGGGCCGAGTCCCGCCGTGACCACGTCACGGTCGTGGGGCAGACGAACGCGTGGGTCGCCGCTGCCCGCAACACGGGGATCGAACACCTGGATGCGGAGTGGGTGACCTTCGCGGACCCGGACGACGTGTTCGACGAGCGCTACTTCGAAGAGGTCGTCAAGTTCATCGGCCTGCACGGTGCTCCACGCGTCGGCATGCTGGTCATGCACCAGCTGCGGCTCAACGAGCAGCTCGAGCTCGTTGACTCGCATCCGCTCCGGGCCAAGTTCGCGAAGGGGTCGCGGATCGTCGACCTGACGCAGGAGCCCGTCATCCAGATGGCCGTCAACTCGGCCTTCTTCCGGACCGCAGCGATCCAGGAACACCAGATCCGCTTCGACGGGCGCGTCCGCCCGGTGTTCGAGGATGCCCACTTCATCGGCTCCTACCTGCTGGCGTCCGGACTGAGCGACGTCGGGATCCTCGCCTCGGCGAAGTACCACTACCGCGTGCGAGGCGACGGCACGTCGCTGATGGAGAGTCACTTCGACCACCCGGGCAAGTACACCGACGTGCTCCGGTACGGCCACCTCGACCTCATCCGCTCGGCCGAACGTCTTGGCGGCGTCCCCAGGTGGCTCGAGAACACGCTGCTCTACGACCTGTTCTGGTACTTCAAGAACGAACGTGCCCTGAACTCGGCTTCGGCACTGGCCCCGAGCCACACCTTCGACGAGTTCCACACGTTGATCGCGTCGATCCGCGCTGGGATCTCGGACGACGCCATCCGCTCCTTCGACGCGATGGGCGTCGAGTTCGCCGTGCGCAAAGCACTCCTCGACGGGTACACCGGTGCTCCGGTCCGACCGCAGTACGCGAAGGTGGAACGGGTCGATGAGACTCGTCAGCACGTCAAGTTCACGTACTGGTTCACCGGCGAGCTGCCGGACGAGCGGATCGTCACCGACGGGCGTGACGTCGCCCCGGTGTACGCGAAGACCCAAGACCTCGTCTTCTACGGCGCCGCGGTGCTCCGCCAACGCCACGTGTGGGTCGACCGTGGTCGGCTGACGCGGCTCTGGATCGACGGTGCGGTGGTCCCGTTCAGCCGAGGCGAGCGGTACGAGCCGGACGAGGCCCTGACGCTCCGCCAGCTCCGGCCCCAGATCCTCGGACAGCGCAAACGACTCGAGGGTCGGTGGTCGGACGTGTCGACCCCTGCACTGCAGCACCTCAAGCGCCAGGCGCGCGAGGTGTACGAGAGCGTTCGATCCGGGCGGTACCGCCGCCGGACCGAGGACGCGATCCTCGGTGTCTCGGTGCGGACGCGTCGGACACGCGAGCGGTACGAAGACGCCTGGGTGTTCATGGACCGTGACACCGATGCGAACGACAACGCTGAGCACCTGTACCGGTGGGTGCGAGCGAACCACCCCGAGATCAACTCGTGGTTCGTCCTGGCGCGGGGCTCGAAGGACTGGGATCGGTTGCGGACGGAGGGCTTCCGACTGGTTGCGTACAAGTCGTCAGAGTGGCGGAAGCTCATCATGCACGCGGCGCACCTCGCCTCATCGCACATCGACGTCTACGTGGTGAGCCCGCTCCCGCGCTGGCGCTACGGACAGCCGCGGTTCACCTTCACCTGGTTGCAGCACGGTGTGACCAACTACGACATCTCCCGGTGGGTGAACTCCAAGCCCGCCGAGCTGTTCGTGACTGTCACCCCGCAGGAGAAGGCGTCCATCGCGGGCGACGGGCCCTACACCTTCACCGAGCGTGAAGTCGTCCTGACCGGGTTCCCGCGTCACGACGAGTTGCTGCGGAAGCGGCGTGCGACGCCGCCGGCGGACCGTGACCTGATCCTCATCATGCCGACCTGGCGGAAGAAGCTCGCCGGTCAGCAAGTGCCGGGCAGCAACGAGCGGGCGAAGAACCCGCTGTTCGCATCCAGCCAGTACGCCTTGGAGTTCGACGCGCTCATCGGTTCCGAACGGCTCCGGGACGTCGCCGCTCGTACCGGCAAGCGCATCGTCTTCATGCCGCACCCGAACATGCGTCCCTACCTGACCGACTTCACGGTGCCCGACTGGGTCGAGGTGTGGGACTTCGCGGCAGTGAACGTGCAGGACGTCCTCGCCCGCGCCGCGTCGATGGTGACCGACTACTCCTCGCTGGGGTTCGAGGCGGCGTTCATCGACGTTCCGCTGGTCTACTTCCAGTTCGACGCGGCATCGTTCTTCGACGGATCGCACGTCGGTCGCCGCGGCTACTTCGACTACGACCGCGACGGGTTCGGCCCGGTTGCCGACACCGTCGCCGGTGTCGAGGCCGCGATCGAACGCATCGGCGGCGACGCGTGGGTGTCCGCCCCGGAGTACCTCGCGCGCACTGCGGCGGCCTTCGTGACCCGCGACGAGCACAACGCCGAGCGGGTCATCGACGCGATGCTCGCGCTCGACGGGGCTCCACGCATCACGGAGCCCCAGCAGGCCGTGGAACGCGTGACCAGTAGCTGAGCCCCGTCAGCCCAGCGCGGGGACGCGGACCTTCGCCTCGATCATGTTGTGGTCGGAGGGGATCACCGACGTCCCGGGGTTCCAGTTGTTGACGAACTCGTCGCTGCCCTGGAGGCCCTGGGTCAGGATGTAGTCGATCCGTTGACCGTCCTTGTTCGGATCGTCGGCCTGGTTCGACGGCGCCTGGTAGTTGTTGTACGTCGTCTTCGCCGTGCCGTAACGGCGCTGGGAGGCCGACGCGTCGTAGAAGCCCCCTCGGATCAACGTGGGCTGCGCGCCGTCGATCGCGTCTTCCGGGTACCGGCTGTCGTTGAGGTCGCCGCCCAGTAGGACGGGAAGCCGCTTGCCCGCGGCGTTCGGTGTGTTGACCCGGTTGAGCGCCGTCAGGAGTTGCGCGGAGTTCTGACCGAGGAGCGTCTTCCGCGGTGTGCTGTACGCGCTCGACGGGATGCCGTAGTGGGCGGCGACGACGTAGAAGGTGGTCCCGCTGCCGTCATTGGCCTGCAACTTCGCCCACGGGGTGTTCGTGTCCGGCGCCGCCGACGCAGGGGAGACCTCGTAGTCCTTGACGCCAGCGAGGACACCGTGGTCGAGGACCGTGTACTTCGCCGGGTCGTAGTAGATCCGGTTGCCCTGGTGGGACTTGCTGACGGTCATCGGGGCCGTGTCGACGAGCTGCAGGTTCGGGAGGCGTCGATCGAGATCCCGGTAGGCCTGCTCGGATCCGGCACCGTTCGAGAGACCACTGGCCTCGAGGACGGTGAGCACATCCGGGGCCTTGTCGTTGATCACCTTGGCGATCGCCGGCGCTCGCTTCGCCCAGCCGGGCGTGCCGCTCGTCTCGCAGCCGGAGCACAGGACGTTGTAGCTGGCGAGGTGCACGGGCGTGCCGGTAGCATTCGGCTTCGTGGGCGTGGGCCAGGCGCTCACCTGCGCCGACTTCCGGACGAAGGTCGAGTTGAAGTAGGTGTTGCGCGCCATCGCGCGGACGTAGATGGGGTTCCCGTACGCGACCGAGGTCAGGTCGCTGTCGGACCCCGGCAGGGTCCACGTGCGGGTGGCCGGGTCGAACGCCGACGACCACGGCGTGAAGTGCGGCGTCCACCGGTCAGGGGTCCGGTTCTCGTTGGGACCCGCTGACCATCGGACTTGGTAGTCGCTCGCGTTGGCGACCTCGGGAATCGACACAGTGACGCCGTTCGTCGCGGGCTTCGCCGTGATCGTCCCGAAGGTCGCCACGGCGTTCGGCTGGAGCTTCGTCGTCACCGTCTTCGCCCAGGCACCGGCCGTCGTGCCGGTCTTCGCGGCGACCGTCACGTAATAGGTCTTGTCGGGCTGGAGCTTCGTCATCCATGCTCCGACGGCGGTCGAGTCCTTGTAGACGGGGCTGCCGAGATCCGACCGTGCGGACCACTTGAGGACGTAGCTGGTCGCCTTCGGCACGGCTTTCCAGGTCATCTTGACGCTCTTGCCGGCCCAGTCCTGTGTGGCCTTCGCGACTCCGGTGACCTGCGCGGGCTTCGTCGCGGCCTGTGCTGGTGCCACGACGAGCACCGACGACACTGCGATCGCGCCGACGACGGCGAAACGAGTGATCCAACGAGAAGACATCTCGACCCCCTGATCTGATCTCCGCTCGACGCTAGACTGTCTCGGCTGCGGACGGTATCCACCGAACGGGGGACCACAGACGAGGGGTGTCGAGAACGTGTCAGATCCACTCCTCTCGGTCGTCATCCCGGTGCACGACGCCGCGCCGTGGATCGGTGAGCTGCTCGACAGCGTGCTGGACCAGGACGTCGAGGCGATGGAGGTCCTGGTGGTCGACGATCGCTCGTCCGACGGGACGGCGGTGATCATCGGTTCGTTCCGTGCTCGTGATCCGCGCGTCCAGCACCTCCGATCAGACGCCCCCGGCGGGGCTGCGGCACGGAACACCGGAGCCGCAGCCGCCCGGGGGGAGTACCTCGTCTTCGCCGATTCGGACGATCTCGTGCCGCCCGGCGCGTACCGAGCGATGGTCGGGTCGCTCGAGGCGTCCGGGTCAGATCTGGTGATCGGCGACCACCTCAAGTTCTCACCGACGCGCACCTGGAGTCCCACCGCGCGGTGGCGCACCTTTGACCACGCGCTGCAGGGGACCACCCTTGCCGAGACCCCGGCACTCCTGACCGGCAGAGCGTGCTGGAACCGACTCTTCCGGCGGTCGTTCTGGGAGCGGGCTGCGCTGGGGTTCCCGAACGTCGGCCACGCCGATGACATCGAGCCGATGACACGGTCGGTCGTGGAGGCGCGTGCGATCGACGTCATCACGACGTGCGTGTACCTCTACCGCGAGCGCGCCGGGGGAGCTGGCGGATCGATGTCGAACCAGGTGGACGAGGCTGCCCTGCTCGACTACCTGTGTGAGGAGACGGCGTGCGCGATACTCGTGCGTGCGGCATCCCCGGCGGTCGTCCGCCAGCAGTCACTGCTGGTCCTCGACGCGGACGGCTGGGTGCACCTCGACCGGTACTTCGCATCGGTCCCGTCCGGCTCGCCGATGCCGGGCGGTGTCGAGCAGTCCCTCGACCGCCTGCTCGACGAGTTGGACGCAGCGGTCCTCGACGACGTCGCCGCCGAGCGCCGGTGCTTCTTCGCCCTGCTGTGGGCCGGGCAGCCTGATGCCGCGTCCGACTTCGCCGCTGCGATGCGTGCTCGGGAGTCAGAGCCCGAACGGTTCCTCCGGGAATGGGTGTCGGCCACCGCGGTCCTGCTCGACTCCGTGGGACCCGCTGGCCTCGACCGGTCGGCGCTGGTTGATGACGGTCTCCTGACCGCACTGCTGCACGCGGCGGACCGGATCGATGCCCCGGGCCTCGCACCGCTCGTCGCCGCTGCTGAGCGTGTCGTCCGGCGCGCTCCGACGGGCCCCGGCGGGTCCGAACTCCTCGGGGCGACCCGTCGAGCTGTGCTGTCTGCTGATCCCGAGGCTGTCCGTCTCATCTCGCTGTTGCGGCACCACGCTCCGGTGGTCGTCGACCAGGTCACGCCCAGCGTCGACGCGCTCCGTGTCGAGGGGCCGGCGCCGTCACCGTCCCTGTCATCGTCCATGCGGCTGGTGCTGCGTTCGGGCGATCAGGTCCGCACGGTCGACCTCGACGGGGCAGGTCCCCGATGGCTGGGGCGGATCCCCGCCGACGGGGGTCCCGACGCAGCGGGGCGTTGGACGGTCACCGCCGGGTTCCGGCTGTCCACCATCGACGTCGAGGTCCCGGTCGTGACCGCGCGGATGCCGTTGCCTCCGCTCGACGCGCGCCACGTGCTGCAACCACTGAGCGATCGGCGCGACGGCTGGCGTTTCCTGGTCGATCACCGGGCGCCCCGATCGGTGCTCAGCCGGGTCCGGTCGGCCGCGGAGCGACTGCGCCGTTCACGGACCTGAGCGCGGCTCCGGTAGCATCGCCGGGTGCGTCGTGCGAAGGACGGGTCCGATGGGCCCCAGCGAGGATTCCGAGCCGACATCCAGGGGATCCGAGCGGTCGCCATCGCCCTGGTCATCCTGTACCACCTCTGGCCGAACCGGATCACCGGCGGGTACGTGGGCGTCGACGTCTTCTTCGTCATCTCCGGCTTCCTGATCACCGGTCACATCCTGAAGGCTGCCGAGCGCGAACGGCCGGTCCCGATGCTCATCGGGTTCTACGCACGCCGGATCCGACGGCTGGCGCCCGCCGCGGTCGTCGTGCTGGTCGCGGTCCTGGTGTTCACGGTGCTCCTGCTGCCGGCATCGACCTGGTCGGCGACGGGCTCGAACGTGCTCGCCGCGTCGTTGTTCTCCGAGAACTGGTTCCTCGCCGCCCAGTCGGTCAGCTACCTCGACGCCGACGCCGTCCCCTCCGCGGTGCAGCACTTCTGGTCGCTCTCGGTCGAGGAGCAGTTCTACATCGTCTGGCCGCTCGTCCTGCTGGCCGCGATCGCCCTCCTCGCACGTCGTCGCGCGACCTGGATCGTCGTCGTGATCGGCGCGGTCGGCATCGTGAGCTTCTGCTGGGGGCTCCTCCACACCGCGACCAACCAGGATGCGGCGTTCTTCGACACCACCGCTCGGGCCTGGCAGTTCGCGGTCGGGGCGCTCGTCGCGTTCGTGCCCCTGCCCGGTCCGCGCACACGGCTCTGGGTGCCGTGGGTGGGGCTGGCCGCCATCGCGGCCGCCGCACTGCTCTACTCCGAGGCCACGCCGTTCCCCGGCATCGCTGCGGTGCTGCCGACGGTCGGCGCTGCGGTCGTGATCGCCGGACGCGCACCCGCAGCGGAACCGTGGTCGTTCGGGTTCCTCGCTTCGTTCGGACCGGTGCGCTGGCTCGGCGACGTCTCGTACTCCGCGTACCTCTGGCACTGGCCCCTCATCATCCTCGTTCCGCAGTGGCTCGGAGTGGACCTCGGCCTGCGGTTGAAGCTCGCCATCCTGTGCGCCACGGTCGTCCTGGCGTGGGCTTCCCACCGGTACGTCGAGAACCCGGTCCGTCGGAGTGCGGTCCTCACGAAGCGACGTCGACGCAGCTTCGTCGCCGGCGGTGCGACCCTCCTCGTGTTGGTCGCCGGGTGCTTCGGCACGGTGGGGGTGGCGAACGCCCAGATGGACGCTGCGGACGACCGACTCCTCGCGCAGGTCACCGGAGGGCAGACGTGCCTCGGCGCAGGTGCGATCGGCGACCGGTCGTGCGCTGACCCGTGGGGTGACATCGACGTGGCCGACGTTCCAGCGCCACTGTCGGACAAGCCGCTCGTCTGGAAGGACGACTGCATCGACGACGTCACGGAGAACACCGAGAAGTACTGCACCTACGGTGACCCCGACGCATCCGAGACCCTCTTGCTCTGGGGAGATTCGCACGCTGGTGCCTGGTCGAGTGCCTTCGACATCGCGGGGAAACTCGACCACGTGAAGGTGATCGTCGCGGCGCGGAACCGGTGCCCGTCGAGCATGGAAGCCCCGACCGGCACGACCTACGGGGACGTGATCCCGGCCGATCAACGCGGGTGGTGCGCGGCGCGGAACGACTGGGTGATGAAGACGCTGGTCCCACGTGCCGATCGCGTCGTGCTCGCTGACCTCTGGGCGAACTACCGTTTCGCGGGGACGGACTCGGCCCAAGCGGACGGCTACTCCGAGCTCATCGACGGCGTTCGGGATGCTGGGCTGCCGGTGACGATGCTGCAGCACGTGCCGCTCACAGGACAGACCCTCGAGGACAAGGTGATCGGCCCGTCGTGCCTTGCATCGGGTGGGTCGTGCACGAACGACGTCGCACACGCTCTGCCGCCGTCGACCTCGCTGCCACAGCGTCTGCTCGTGGACGAAGGCTACGGGGACGTCGTGCGCTGGGTCCCGGTCGAGTCGCAGTTCTGTCACGACGGTCGCTGTTACTCGGCGATCGGCGGCGTCTCCGTCTACTTCGACGGGTCCCACCTGTCCAACACCTACAGCGCTTCGCTCGGTCCGTGGCTCGCGACCGCTCTGGACCGTACCCAGCCGCTCAGCGTCGTCGGCTGATCTGGGGGTACCCGCACGTGCCGTCGGGGACCCCTGGTGCGAGAGAATGTCATTCGTGCGTCGCTCTCGATACCTGATGGCTGCCGTTGCGCTGGCAGTCGCCGTCACGATCCCCGTGGTGACCGTCGAACCGAACGCTCTCCGAGCAGCCGAGGTCGCGCCCGAGCACGACCTGCGTGTCGCCGTGGTTGGCGACTCCCTGAGCGCGGGACGATCGGGTTTCCTCGGGAACGGCCTGGACGACGAGAGCTGGATGACGTACGCACGGGGCGACGGCATCGAGTACGCCGGTGGATGGGCACGGGCCGGCGCGACCCCGGACGCCATGGCAGCAGCCGTCAGACCGGTCGTCGACGTCGACGTGCTGGTGATCCTGGCGGGCACGAACGCCGTCCGCGTCGGTAAGTCGCTCGACGAGGAGCGCTCGGCGTACGAGCGGATCGTCGAGACGGTCGGCGCCCGCAAGGTCATCGTGGCGGACCTGCCGCCGTACCGGTGGCGGCCGGGAGCAGCGGCCACCTACCGGACGGCGCTGCAGCAGTTCGTCGCCGACGAAGGGTGGACGTGGGCGGACCCGTGGACGTTCGCCCGGTCCGGGTCCTCGTGGGCGGCCGGAGTGAGCACTGACGGCACACACCCGGCGGGCGCCGCCGAGTACCAGCAGCTCGGCGAGGCGTTCCGGAGCATCATCCTGGCCGTGGGGACGTCCGCCGCACAGGACGATCGCCGCTGACGCTGCGGCCGGCCCGTCCTCTGTCGATCGGTACGATGAAGCATGCTCTCGACGCCGGCCGTCCCGGAACACCTCGCGACGCGCCGGAGCCGATCGGACCGTTCGGTCGCGGTCGACCTCGTCCGGGTGGTGGGCGTCGTCGCGATCGTCGCCGGGCACACCTGGGACCAGCGGCACTTCGCCCAGGCGGGTCTCTACACGTGGCACGTCCCGGTCTTCTTCGTCCTGACCGGTTACCTGTGGAAGCCCGGTCGTTCAGCCCCCGACGAACTCGGGCGGCGTGCGCGCACCCTCTTGGTCCCCTACCTCAGCTGGCTCGTCCTCGTGACCCTGATCTGGTTCGGGTTCCGTACTGCGCTGGGCGATCCGTTGGACACCAGGACGCTCACCCTGCTGCCCCTCGGCGGCGACTGGATCTCGCGGCCGTACTCGGCGTTCTGGTTCGTCACCTGCCTCTTCGTCGCTGCAGTGCTGATGCGGTGGCTCGAACGCGTCCACCCGGTCCTGCCCTGGTTCGTTGCAGGCGTCGGGATCGCCTGGTGCATCGGTGACCGCTTCGCCATCGCGCACATCCCGGAGTCGGCGGGCATGGCGATGCCCGCGCTCGCGTTCATGCTCGTCGGGATGCTCCTCCGTCGTTTCCGCACCACGATCGACCGCCCGATCGTCACGGGGCTGGTCCTGCTCATCCCGTCGTGGTGGCTCGGTTGGTCGGGAGCCCTCGACACGCTCAACATGAAGGCCGGCAACCTCGGTACGCCGTTGCTCAGCGTGCTGATGGCGGCGGCGATCTCGTGTGGCATGCTCCTGGTCGCTGAGGGGACGGAACGATGGATCCCGGGCTGGGGCCGGACCGTGGTCTTCGCCGTCGCCGCCTCCGCGATCCCGATGATCCTGACGCACACGCTGTCACTGGCGATCACGGAGCGTCTCGGCCTGCCGTCGTCGAAGTGGACGTTCCTCATCGCGTACTTCGTGCCGCTCCTCGTCGCGCTCGTCCTGCGGGCGACCCCGGCGAAGCGCTTCCTGTTCTGAGCCGACGGCCCCGGGTCATTCGACACCTGAGCCCCGACGAGGGGCCGCGCCACTACCCCTGAACGGCGTCGAGCAACTTCGCGTACCGCCGCGACAATGCGAACGGCGCCAGCCGACGGCTGAACTCCGCGGCCTCGTCAGCACCCGCGGCGGGCGCCGCGAGCGCCACCCGCAAGGACTCCGCGGCATCGCCGGCGTCGAACCACCTGACCCAGGCCTCGTCGCCGAACTCGGCACGCAGGTGCGGCTCGTCCGGCAGGACCGACGGCACGCCGAACGACGCGGCGAGGTGCAGGACCCCCGAGTTGAGCACCCGCCGGTAGGGGAAGACGGCGGTGTCCGCTGCGCGGAACCACCGCTGGACGTCGATGTCCTCGACCTGATCGTGCTCGCGCACCGCACGCACGTCGTCGCCGAGCAGCCGGTCGATCTCCCCGCGGTCGTCGGACGTGGTCCGGCCGGCCAGCAGGAGTACTGGCCGCTCGGACGGCTCCGTCCGACGCACGGCATCGACCAGGACGTCGATGCCCTTGTAAGGGCGCATCTGGCCGAAGGCGAGGACCGCGTGGTCGCGGTCCGTGAGCCCGAGCGAGGCGCGCGCTTCCTCGCGCGAAACCGAGTCCGGGTACACGCCCTGGTAGCTCGGGTGCGGGAGGTGTACGACCTTTGCAGGGTCGAGCTCGTAGTACGAGGACACGGCCGTGGGCGTGTCCCTGTTCATCACGTGGACGACGTCTGCGGCGTCGGCCAGGTAGCGGTTCAGTTCGAGTTCGAGCTCGAGGTGCCGCGCATCGTGGGGGAGGACGTTGTGGATCGTCCAGACGAGCCGAGCTCCGCGTGTGCGCGCCGCGTCGACGGCGGTGCGGAAACGATCGAGACGAGCCTGCGCTTCGTCGAGGTCGTCGTCGTTTCGTTGCACGATCGGGGACGTCCAGTGCATGTGGAAGACGTCACCGGTACCGAGGCGACCGAGGTGCTGCTCGAGCTGCTCCAGACGCAGGCTCTCGAGGACGTTCCTGCCGCGTGCCCGTGGGGCCAGCAGCATGAGGTTCAGGAACGGGTTGTCGCGGTAGGCAGGGAACACCGCGAGGAGGTGATCGGGCACCGACCGATCCTACGGGGACTCGGCCGGAGGCGGGGTGGTGTCAGTCGAGCGTGGCGACGATGTACTCGGCCTCGTGCAGGACCGAGCAGAACGCCAGTCCCTCGTGGTCGAGCGCATCGCGTTTCCGGATGACCGCACCGCACACCGAGCACTTGGTCGTGAAGGTCGACCGCACGACGTCTGAGATCAGCGACATGCGTTCATGCTGCGCGCTGAAGGTGAACAACGGGGTGCGATCGCCTCGGAACCGGATGAACGACGCCAGAGAGTCCGCCTGGTACGCGACGAAGCCTCGGCTCACAGCGACCGGACGACCTGCCCCGCCTCCGCTGCAGCACCGACCACGACGGCGAAGTCCCCCTCCGCGACGGACTGCCCCTCCGCCAGCCACACGACGTTCCGCGCCCCCGGCTGCGGCACGAACGACGAGCCACCCGGCCCCGAAGACGGTGCCCCCACGACCAGCACGGTCACCTCGTCCAACCCGCTGGATCCCCGGTACCAGGACGTCGGCATGTCGACCTGCACCACGTGTCCCGCGGCTTCGAGTGCGATGACCAGTGCGGACACGTCCGCGACGCGCGTGCCGTCGTGCTTGACGGCGACACGGAAGCCTGCAGCCCCCTCCTCCCGGACGATGACCGGTCGCGAGGACCGCACCATCACGCCGTGGCCCTTGGGGAGCCCGGGGGCCACTCCGAGGTAGCGCAGTCCGGCTGCGTCGTACCGGTCGACGGCGTCGGCGTCGGGGTAGCGCCCGCGCCAGCGCTCGTCGAAGACGCGGCGGTTGTCGACCCGGGCGTCGTCCCGGCCCGGCGTGCGGCTCTCGTGGTGGACGACGACCGACGACGGGACGACGACGAAGGCGGAGCCCGCCGGTGACGCCGTCAGTGCGCGGAGGCACAGGTCCACGTCCTCCAGTCCGTTGGCGTACACGGGGTCGAACCCGTGCCAGCGGATCAGGTCGACGGCACGGAACGCCGCGGCGGCTGCGGTGATCGCCGAGAACCGCACTGCGCCGGCGGAGCCCGACCCGAACACGCGGTCGGCGTCGTGCCGCGGGTGCTCGCCGAGGAAGTGCCAGGGCAGCACCTTGTCCCCGCCGAACACCGTGCCGGCGGCCTGCACGACGCCGTCCGGGTACACGAGCAGGGGCTGCGCGCCGAGGACCGACGGGTCGTCCAGCGCGCTGACGAGCGGCCGCAGCCAGCCGGTGGTGACCTCGGTGTCGTTGTTGAGCATGACGACGGTGCCGCCCGAGGACCGGGCGAGTCCGAGGTCGCTGCCCAGGGCGAAGTTCCGGTTCCGGTCCTCGCGCTGCAGGACCACCCGGGGTTCGTCACGGAACCATGCACCGAGGATCGCGGAGACCGATCGCGGAGAGCCGTTGTCGACCAGGACGACCTCGACGCGGTCGCCGTCGTGGTCGGCCGCGCCGAGGACGGCATCGACTGCGCGCCGGGTCATCGTCCAGTCGCGGAACACCGGGACGACGATCGAGACGAGTCCGGTGTCGCGCGTCGGTGCTGCGGACGCCAGGGCGTCCCAGTCGATGCGGTGGCGGGCGAGCGCGACCTCCTGCCACGACGCGGGCTGGGCGGAGGAGACCCGTCGCTGGTCCCGCACGTTGTCGTAGTCGACGCCGATGACGGGCACGTACGCGGGCACCCCGAACCGCTGCCCGATGCGGAGCAGCCACTCCCAGTCGATCCAGCGTCGGAGCGTCTCGTCGAACGGGCCGACCCCTGCGGCGACGTCACGGCGGACCACGAGCGCGTTGAGGTCGATGAAGTTGCCCGCGAGCAGGTCGTCGAGCGTGCCGTCCTCGCCGCGGTACGTCTCGACGGGAGCGGTCCGGTCGTCCGCGTTGTTCGCGCCGACCATCCGCAGCCCCGTGTGCACGGCGGGCCCGTCGGTCTCGAGCAGTGCCGCGAGGGCTGCGGTCAGGTGTTCCGGACGCCAGGTGTTGTCGGCGTCGAGGAACGCGACGAAGTCGCCACGCACGGCCGCGAGTCCGGTGTTCCGTGCGGCGCCGGCACCGCCGTTCTCCCGCTCGAGGAGCCGGATGCGCCCGTCTCCGGCAGCGAGCCCGCGCACGACGTCGACGGTGTGGTCGCCGGACCCGTCGTCGACCACGAGGAGTTCCCAGTTCGTGTGCTGCTGCGCTCGCACCGAAGCGATCGCCGCACCGACCACGTCGGCGCGCCGGTACACCGGCATCACGATCGACACGAGCGGTTGCTCCGCGTCGCGCCGCGCGACACCGCGCGGGTACCGGCCGAGGGCCTCGGCGACCTCGGGCCCGTCCCACGTGGACCGGTAGCGTCGCCGGGTGCGGTGCTGCGCACCGGCGAAGGCGCGCGCATCGGCGACGGCTGCGTCGCGTGCGGCACCCCAGGTGGGAGCGTCGCCACGGCGGCCTGGAGGCACGGGGAGCGTGGTCGCGTCGGTCGCGTTCCGCAGGAAGTGCCGGAGCGCATCGAGCGTGGACGCCGGGCGGTCGGCTCCCGGCACCGAGGCGGCGTACACGCCTGCGTCGAAGAGCGGCCCGGTCTGGAAGAGCTCGGGGCCCTCCTGGTGCAGGGCGTCGTACCAGGACATCGCGGGGACGGGCTGGTGCTCGCGCATCCACTCGTGCTCGATGAGCGGGTGCAGCGAGAGCCCCCGCTGCCCGTCGTTGTGCACGTAGAACGCGACGGCGTCGGCGTCGGTGTCGAACGTCCGTCCGGTCTGTGCCTCGAAGTACGCGCGGTCGAGCACCTCGAACTCGGCGATCCGACGGGCCCAGCGGTCGAGCCGGTCGGTCACGGTCAGCGGTCTGTCCGGGCCCCGGAAGGGTCGGGCGAGGCGCCGTGCGACGCGGCCGATGCCCTTCGCCTCGGCCATCAGCGGCGCCCCGGCAGTCGTGCGGCGACCTTCGCGATCGCCTGGCCGGTGCGGAAGGACCTGCTCGCCCGCAGGTCGGTGAGCTCGCGGCGCAGGCGCACGACCTCGTCCGCTGCGCTGGCTGCGGCGACGTCGGCGGCCGTGAGGTCGAGGGGGAGCAGCGCCGCCCACCGACGTTCGAGCGCTTCGGTCGTGCCCGCGAGCGGGGCCGTCAGCGCGTCCTCGATGCGTGCACGGGCGTCGGTGACCGCGCCCGGTGCGACGACCACGGCGAAGTGGTCCACGACGGCCGCGAGGGTGTCGGCGCCCGTCCGGTGCGCTCGCGACGACCACGGCACCGCGTTCTGCGCGGCCCGGACGACCACCAGGTGGAGCGCCCGGCGGTTTGCCGTGACGACGTCCGCGGGCGCCGGGTCCACGAGCACGGCGACGGTGACGAGGTCGTCGGGGCTGGGGTCTCCGGTGGTCACGGTCCACGCGGCCGGTGCCGACGTGCCGGCGGGGAGCCGGGCCTCCAGGTCGAAGCCGTCCCCGAAGGCCGCGTCGACCTGGCGGACGAGCGTGTCGGCGTCCTCGACGTGCCGCAGGTCCACGGCGAGCCTCGGGCGCTGCCCCGAGGGGACGAGGACGTCGGCGAACCGCTCGGTCGCCGTCATGCCGTGCCGCTGGTACGCGGCCACTGCCTCCGGCAGGAACGGGTAGCGGCCCTCGAGCACGCGCTGGTGCGCGGCGCGCAGGGCGCTGCGGTTGCCGGAGAAGCTCTTGCCGCCGGCGTGCAGGACCAGCGCGCGGTTGGCGATCTTGGCGAGCCAGCCGTGGGCGGCGATCCGGAGGCAGTAGTCGTTCTCCTCGCCGTAGCCGGGCGCGAAGGCCTCGTCGAACAGACCGTGCTCGGCGATCAGCTCGCGGCGGGTGAGGAAGCAGAAGCCCATCGCGACGGGCATGACCTGGGACACCGGGAGCAGCGGTGCGAGCTCGCCCCAGACCCGTCGGGTGCGGTCCTCGGTGCGGGCCGCACCCCGGTTGGTCAGGCGGTAGGGGATGCTCGCGATCGTCGCGTTGTCACTGCGCGCGGTGACGACGCCGGTGCGGTCCTCGTCGAGGACCGCGAGCATCGCGTCGAGGAACCCCGCCGTCGGCACGGCGTCGCTGTTGAGGAGCAGGACGGCCTCGGTGTCAGGCTCGTCGGCACCGCGGTCGAGTTCGTCCACAGCACGGTTGCACGTGCCGACGAACCCGAGGTTGTGGTCGTTCCGCTCGTACCGGAACCCGGGGCGGTCGCCGATCCGGTCGAGCAGCGCCCGCTCGATGGTGTCCGCATCGGGCCCGCAGTCGTTGACGAACAGGGCGCGGTGCCGCTCGGTGTCGAGGTGCTCGAGGAGCCCGTCGACGCACCGCAGCAGGGAGTCGAGGTCGCCGTACACGGGCACGACGACGAGGGTGGAGCGGGTCATCGGGTGGACTCCTCTGCTTCGAGTGCACGTGCGAGGGCGTCGACGGCGGTCTCCAGCGGGCCACCGAGCACTCCCGCGGCCAGGGGCACGTGCCCGGTCGGGCCATCCGCAGCTGCCTGCCGGACGGCGTCGGCGACGGCCAGGCCGAGGGAACGGGCGTCGGCGGGGACCGCCTCGAGGTTCGGGTGCAGGTGCGCCCGGGTGCCGCGGAACTCGTTCGTCACGACGAGTGCGCCGGACACCGCGCCGTCGAACGGCGGGTGGCTCGGGTGCGGGCTGTGCTGGAGCGACAGCACCACGTTCGTCGATGCGATGAACCGAAAGTAGTCGTCCCAGGGCATGGTGCCGTGCGAGACGAGCTTCACGTCGCCTCGGCCCCCGTCCAGCTCGACGTCGCCGTGCTGTTCACCGGCCGAGTGGAACTCGACCCGGATGCCGTCGTCGGCCAGCTCCTGCACCGCGACCCGCAGCGCGGCGACGCCGAGGCGGAACAGGTTCCGGTGCTTGCTCGGACGGCCGTAGAAGAGGACCCGGACCACGTCCTCGTGCTTGCGGGCAGCGGCCACGCGTTCGAGCAGCTCGAGGTCGAGGTGCGGTGCGAAGGTGTGCTCGGAGGGGACGTCGAGGCCCTCGACGTCGGCCAGGTACCGGCGCAGCGGCTCGGAGTTCACGAGCATGCGGAAGCCGGCGCGGTAGGTCGAGGCAGCGACCGCGTACTCGGTCGACCACGGGCTGAAGCCGGGTTCGTAGTCCTGCACCAGGTACACGACGCGGTGTCGGGGGACGACCCCGGCGGTGACGGCGACGTCGATCGGGTGCGCGGTCTTCCAGTGCGTGGCGACCCAGACGTCGTCGCGGCCGAACTCGGTGTCCAGGACGTCCTCGCGCCGGACCACGCGGACGCCGGGACGTCCGTCGACCCGCGACTCCGGGAACCGGTCGGCGACGAGCGCCTCGGCTGCGGCGGCACTGTTGCCGGGCGTCGTCCACCGGACCATGACGACCCGGACCCGCCGGCCGAGCCGGTCGCCGAGCGCGAGGGCGACGGCGAGGGCGGTCTGCACCCCGGCGAAGGCGGCACCCTCGCGGAGTTCGTCGACCACGAGCACCACCTCGGGATCGCGGTCCACGGTGCGGATGCCGGCGAGCGACAGGCTCGTCTCCACCAGGCCGTCGAACGGGCGCGCGGCCAGCGGCGCACGATCGCGTTCCCGCCGAGCCACACCGACGTCGACCCGGGACACCGTCCGGCCGAGTCGCTCACGGACGTCGTTGCGGTAGTGGCCGTCGCGGGCGTACCGCTCGTTCACCCGGACGAGGTCGCTCACGAGGCGCCGTGCCTTCTCGAAGTTCATCAGCCCTCACGTTACTGGGCGTCGGCGTTCGGCTCGGTAGGATCGGACCCCTCATGATGCAGCGAATCGACCTCCGCGGCGGCCTCCCCGCCCGTGCCGAACTCCTCCGACTCATGCCCCGCGCCGCGGGTGACGTGTCGCACGCGGTCGACGCCGCGCGCGAGTTGATCGAGGACGTCCGACACCGTGGGGCCGCTGCCCTGCACGACCAGGCCGAGCGCTTCGACGGCGGGGCTCCCGCGAACGTCCGGGTGCCCGCTGCCGAGATCACCGCCGCCGTGGCCGGGCTCACGCCCGAGGTCCGGGCAGCCCTCGACGAGGCCATCCGCCGGGTCCGGGCCGCGAGTGCCGCGCAGATCCCCGCCCCGTCCGTGACCACCCTGGCCGACGGCGCCGAGGTCCACCAGCGCTGGCAGCCGATGCGCCGCGTGGGGCTCTACGTGCCCGGTGGCAAGGCCGTCTACCCGTCCAGCGTCGTGATGAACGTCGTCGCGGCCCAGGTCGCGGGCGTGCCCTCGATCGCCCTCGTGTCGCCGCCGCAGCGTGACCACGGCGGCGCGGTGCACCCGACGATCCTCGCCGCGGCGGGGCTGCTCGGCATCGACGAGGTCTACGCGATGGGCGGCGCCGGAGCCGTCGGCGCGCTGGCGTACGGCGTCGCCGAGATCGACCTCGAGCCGGTCGACCTGGTCACGGGGCCTGGGAACAACTACGTCGCCGCCGCCAAGCGTCTGGTGCGCGGGGTGGTGGGCATCGACTCCGAGGCCGGGGCGACCGAGATCCTCGTGATCGCGGACGACACCGCCGACGCCGGGTTCGTGGCCGCCGACCTGATCAGCCAGGCCGAGCACGACGAGCAGGCCGGCAGCGTGCTGGTGACGACGTCCGCGGCGTTCGCCGACGCGGTGGAAGCCGCCATCCCGGAACGCACGGCGGTGCTCGGGACGGCTGCGCGCCTCCAGACCGCCCTGGACGGACCGCAGTCCGCGATCGTCCTGGTGGACTCGCTGACCGACGCCGCGACCGTGAGCAACGCCTACGGTCCGGAGCACCTCGAGATCCAGACGGTCGACGACGACGCCGTGCTGGCCGACATCGACGCCGCCGGTGCGGTGTTCGTCGGGCCGAGCACGCCGGTGAGCCTGGGGGACTACCTGGCCGGGTCGAACCACGTGCTGCCGACCGGCGGCCAGGCCCGGTTCGGGTCCGGGCTGTCCGCGTCGACGTTCCTGCGACCCCAGCAGATCGTCCGGTACACGCCCGAGGCCCTGGCCGAGGTCGCGCCGCACATCGTCGCCCTGTCCACCGAGGAGCAGCTCCCCGCGCACGGGGCCGCCGTGACGGAGCGCACGAACCGATAGCCTGGGGAACGACATGTTCTGCCCCTTCTGCCGCCACCCGGACTCCCGCGTCGTCGACTCACGGACGAGCGACGACGGAACCTCCATCCGCCGCCGTCGACAGTGCCCCAACTGCGGTCGACGGTTCTCGACCACCGAGACCGCATCGCTCAACGTCGTGAAGCGCAACGGTGTCACCGAGCCGTTCAGCCGCGACAAGATCGTCTCCGGCGTCCGCAAGGCGTGCCAGGGGCGCCCGGTCACCGACGGTGACCTGGCCGTGCTCGCGCAGCGCGTCGAGGAGACCGTGCGGTCCTCCGGATCCAGCCAGATCGACGCGAACGACATCGGCCTCGCGATCCTCGCGCCCCTGCGGGAGCTCGACGAGGTCGCCTACCTGCGGTTCGCGAGCGTCTACCAGGCGTTCGACTCGCTCGAGGACTTCGAGGACGCCATCGGCCAGCTCCGCCGCGACCACCACGGGGCATCCGACACGGCCGCCGGGTCGTCCGCACCGTCCGGCACGCGCGCGTGAGCGGCATCGCCGAACGGATCGTGCGCGGCGGCTACCGCGTCGTGTTCCGCTCCGTGTTCGCGAACATGGACCCGGAACGTGCCCACCACCTGGCGTTCGCCGTCATCGCGGGGCTGCCCCGCGTGCCGTTCCTGAGCGGCGTCGTCGAGCGGTACTGCCGTCCCGCGGCGGCCGACGGCATCACCACGATGGGCATCCACTTCCCGTCGCGCTTCGGTCTCGCGGCCGGGTTCGACAAGGACGCCCGCGGCATCGCCGGTCTCGGCCTGCTCGGCTTCGGCCACGTCGAGGTCGGCACCATCACCGCCAAGCCGCAGCCCGGCAACGAGCGCCCGCGCCTGTTCCGGCTGATCGGCGACCGCGCCCTGATCAACCGCATGGGCTTCAACAACCACGGCGCCGCAGCGGCCGCCCGGCGCCTCGAGCGCGCCCGCCGCAACCCCGGTCGCCCCGTCATCGGCGTGAACATCGGCAAGAGCCGGGTCGTCTCCGTCGAGGACGCCATCGACGACTACCTCGAGTCCACCCGTCGGCTCGCGACGTTCGCGGACTACCTGGCGGTCAACGTCAGCTCGCCGAACACGCCCGGTCTGCGAGGACTGCAGGAACTCGACCAGCTCCGACCGCTGCTGTCCGCGGTGCGCGACGCCGCCGGCCGGACGCCGGTGCTCGTCAAGATCGCACCGGACCTGACCGACGAGCAGATCGACGCGATCGCGAGCCTCGCGGTCGAGCTCGAGCTGTCCGGGGTGATCGCGAACAACACGACGATCTCCCGCGAGGGCCTGACGGCCGATCCGTCCGACGTCGAGGCGATGGGTGCCGGGGGACTCTCCGGTGCGCCGGTCGCCGCCCGCTCGCTCGAGGTGCTGCGTCGCGTCCGCGCCGCGGTGCCCGCCGACTTCTGCGTCATCGCCGTCGGTGGCGTGACCACCGAGCAGGACGTGCAGGACCGCATCGACGCGGGAGCCACGCTCGTGCAGGGCTACACGGCGTTCCTCTACGAGGGACCGACCTGGGCCGCGCGCATCAACCGGCTGCGCCGTCGGCGGCTGCGTCGCGCCGCGCGGTAGACGCGACCACCTGACGGACTGGAGGCCCGTGGCGACACCGCCACGGGCCTCCAGTCCGTCGTGGGGGCGCGCCTGCGCCATCGGGTGAGCAGAACACGCCGTGGCTCGCCAGTCGACCCGTCGTGTTCTGCTCACTCGATCGCCGATGCGGAGCGTGGGAGCGGGGAACAGGGGAGTGGGAACGACGAAGCGCCGCCCGGCAGGCCGGGCGGCGCTTCGTCGTGTGCGTAGAGCTAGAGCGTGGGGTACTGCCCACGCCGGACCTGGGGCTTCGGCAGCCGCAGGAAGCGCAGCTGCCACGCCCGCGTGAGGATGTAGAGGAACGTGCCGCGCTGGAACTCGCCGAACTTGTTGGTGAGCTTCCGGCGGAGCGACAGCCACAGCACCACGCAGTCGATGATGAACAGCGCCACGAACGCCCACACGAGCAGGAGCGAGTAGGAGGCGATGACGGTCTGCGCGGCCGCGAACCCGACGATGAGGAACAGCACGAGCACGGGCATCATGACCTCGCCGACGTTCCAGCGGGCGTCGATCCAGTCGCGGACGAAGCGTCGCTGCTCACCGCGGTCCTTCGCCGGCAGGTAGCGCTCCTCGCCGTTGGCCATGCCGACCCGGGCACGCTCGCGCTCCGAGTTGAGGCGGGCACGGGCGGCCTTCTTGTCGACCGGCGTGTTGCCGACGAGGGGGCGGCGGTTCGCTGCCTCTCGCTCGCGGCGGGACGGCGTGGGGCGGCCCTTGCCCTGCTCGAGGAGCTCGGCCTCGGTCGGGTTGACGGTCGTGTTGGTCTTGGGGGCTGCCTTCGCCACGGTGCGTTCCTAACGGCGGTGTGCGTGCGGGATCTCCTCTAGATTACCGGGCATGACCGACAGCGAACAGCACAGCCCCGCGACCGACCCCGCGCTCCTCGACGCCCTGCGCGAACACGTGCAGGGTGCACTGCCCACGACGATCGCCGACCTGTCCGCGCTGGTGCGCCTGCCGTCGGTGTCCTGGTCGGCCTTCGACCCGGCGAACGTGCGCGCGAGTGCCGAGGCCGTCGCGGACCTCGCCCGGTCGACCGGGGTCTTCGGCGCGGACGACGTCCGGATCGTGCGGTCCGCGGTGTCCGGGTCGACCGCCGACGTCGCCGAGGCCGACGCGGAGACCGAGCTCGGCCAGCCCGCGGTGCTCGCGGTGCGCCCGGCGCGGAACGGCAAGCCGACGGTGATGCTCTACGCCCACCACGACGTGCAGCCGCAGGGCGACGAGGCCCTGTGGGAGACGCCGCCGTTCGAGCCGACCCTCCGCGGCGACCGCCTGTACGGCCGCGGTGCCTCGGACGACAAGGCCGGCGTGATGACGCACATCGCGTCGCTCCGCGCGGTGCACGCCCAGTTCGGTGACGACCTCGACCTCGGGATCGTGCTCTTCGTCGAGGGCGAGGAGGAGTTCGGCTCCCGCTCGTTCCGCACGTTCCTGCGCGAGCAGAAGGAGCACCTCGCCGCCGACGTCATCGTCGTGGCGGACAGCGACAACTGGTCCACCGAGGTCCCGTCGATCACGGTCTCCCTGCGCGGCAACGTCACCTTCAAGCTCACCCTCACCACGCTCGAGCACGCCAGCCACAGCGGCATGTTCGGGGGAGCGGCCCCGGATGCGATGATCCCCATGGTGCGGCTGCTCGCCTCGCTGCACGACGCCGACGGTTCGGTCGCCGTCGAGGGGCTGTCCTCGTACGAGGCCGACGTGCCGGAGCGCACCGAGGACGAACTCGCCGTCGACGCCGCGCTCGTGCCCGGTGTCCGCCCGATCGGCACCGGCGCCGTGCTGTCCCGCATGTGGTTCCAGCCGTCGATCACGGTGACCGGCATGGACGTGCCGAGCGTCGCGAACGCCTCGAACACCCTGCTGCCCACGGTCTCGGCACGGGTCTCGGTCCGCGTCGCCCCCGGCCAGGACGCCAGGCAGGCGTCCGCGGCCGTCGAGCGGCACCTGCGCGAGCACGTCCCGTTCGGCGCACGGATGGAGATCACCGAGCCGGACAGCGGCGACGGGTTCCTCGTCGACACCGCCGGCTGGGCCGTCCAGGAGGCCCGCACGGCCATGCGCGAGGGGTGGGGCGCCGAGGCGGTCGAGCAGGGCATCGGAGGGTCGATCCCGTTCGTGTCCGACCTCGCCGCGGAGTTCCCGGACGCGCAGATCCTGGTCACCGGCGTCGAGGACCCGGACACCCGCGCCCACAGCCCGAACGAGTCGCAGCACCTCGGCGTCCTGCACCGTGCCATCGCGTCGGAGACGATCCTGCTCGCCAGGCTCGCGACGCGCAGCTGAGGGTGCTTACAATCGACGCCAGGCGCGGTGACCAGCACCGCCCGGAGGGAGACGCGCGATGAGCGACACCATCACCGAAGCACCGGCGACCGAAACGCAGTCGCACGGCGTCCTCCTGAGCGACGCCGCTGCCGGCAAGGTGGCGAGCCTGCTCGAGCAGGAGGGCCGCGACGACCTGCGCCTGCGCCTCGCCGTCCAGCCCGGTGGCTGCTCGGGCCTGATCTACCAGCTGTACTTCGACGAGCGCCTGCTCGACGGTGACGTCACCGCCGAGTTCGACGGGGTCGAGGTCGTCGTCGACAAGATGAGCGTCCCGTACCTCGACGGCGCGACGATCGACTTCGAGGACACGATCCAGAAGCAGGGCTTCACGATCGACAACCCGAACGCGCAGGGCAGCTGCGCCTGTGGTGACAGCTTCCACTGATCGCCAGCGATCCGACACGCGAGCGGGGAGCGACCGGAAGGGTCGCTCCCCGCTCGCGTTCGTGTGACCGGACGTAGCCCGGTGGGGCGCGGTGTGACCGGGCGAAATCGTGCCCGCAGACGTGCGGATCGAGGCCAGAACCGTGTCGTGTGTGCGCGAGCGGTACCGAGCTGCGAGTAAGCTAGGAGTGTTCCAATCAAGCTGGGAGCCAGCCATGCGCCGCCTTCGTGCGGCACGCCGTCGGACTCGACGGGCTGACCTCCGAAGCTCACGTCTTTTGCGAGAGGTAACAGTGCGTTCGAATCGCCGTATACGTTGGGCGGCCGTCCCGGTGGCCGTCGGTCTGGTCATCGCACTGGCTGGCTGCACGCAGCAGCAGATGAACGGATGGCTCCCCGGCACGGAGGAGACGAAGGACGTCACCAACCACACGAGCCGCATCGTCGGCCTGTGGACCACCAGCTGGGTCGTTCTCCTCGCCGTCGGTCTCATCGTCTGGGGCCTGATCATCTGGGCCGCGATCGTCTACCGCCGCCGGAAGGGCCAGACCGGCCTGCCCGTGCAGATGCGGTACAACATGCCACTCGAGATCTTCTACACGATCGTGCCGCTGATCCTGGTGCTGGGCTTCTTCGCCTTCACCGCGAAGGATCAGGCCGCGATCGAGAAGCCCTTCGCCGACCCGGACGCCACCGTGCACGTGTACGGCAAGCGCTGGGCGTGGGACTTCAACTACATCAACAAGGACAACCCCGAAGAGAGCGTCTACTACCAGGGCATCCAGGCCCAGGAAGAAGAGAACGCCAACGGGGCGATCGACGAGTCGCAGCTGCCGACCCTCTACCTGCCGAAGGGCAAGAAGGTCGCGATCGAGCTCTCCTCGCGCGACGTCGACCACTCCTTCTGGGTCATCGACTTCCTGTACAAGAAGGACATGCTCCCGGGCAAGACCAACTGGGAGTACTTCATCCCGGAGAAGCTCGGCACGTACCAGGGCAAGTGCGCGGAGCTCTGCGGTGAGTACCACTCGCTGATGCTCTTCCAGGTGAAGGTCGTCACGCCGGCGCAGTACCAGGACTACCTCGACACCCTGAAGGACCAGGGCAAGGTCGGTCTGCTCGGTGACGAGTACAACACCAACACCAACGAACCGAACAACAAGGCGCCGGTCGAGGCGTCCAGCGAGAACAAGTAGGGGCTCGTCAGATGACAACGTCACTCGTCGGCCAACCGACCCAGACCTCGTCGCCGGACTTCCAGGCGTCGAAGGTGGGTCGGAAGGGCAACATCGTCGTTCGGTGGATCACCTCCACCGACCACAAGACCATCGGGTACATGTACCTGATCGCGTCGTTCATCTTCTTCCTGCTCGCAGGTGTGATGGCCCTCGTGATCCGCGCCCAGCTCTTCGAACCCGGCCTGCACGTGGTCGCGACGAAGGAGCAGTACAACCAGCTGTTCACGATGCACGGCACGATCATGCTGCTGATGTTCGCGACGCCACTGTTCTCCGGCTTCGCGAACGCGATCATGCCGCTCCAGATCGGTGCGCCCGACGTCGCCTTCCCGCGACTGAACGGCTTCGCCTTCTGGCTCTACCTGTTCGGCTCGCTCATCGCGGTCGGCGGCTTCCTCACCCCGCAGGGCGCTGCCTCGTTCGGGTGGTTCGCCTACGCGCCACTGAGTGACACGACGTTCACACCAGGGCTTGGCGGCACACTCTGGGTCTTCGGGCTCGGCATGACCGGCTTCTCGACGATCCTCGGCGCGGTGAACTTCATCACCACGATCATCACGATGCGTGCCCCGGGTCTGACCATGTTCCGCATGTCGATCTTCACGTGGAACACCCTCGTGACGGCGCTCCTCGTCCTGATGGCCTTCCCGGTCCTCGCGACGGCACTCTTCGGCCTCGGGCTCGACCGCGTGTTCGACGCGCAGATCTTCAACCCGGCCAACGGCGGGGCCCTGCTCTGGCAGCACCTGTTCTGGTTCTTCGGGCACCCCGAGGTCTACATCATCGCGCTGCCGTTCTTCGGCATCGTCTCCGAGGTCTTCCCGGTGTTCAGCCGCAAGCCGATCTTCGGGTACAAGACCCTGGTCTACGCGACCATCTCCATCGCGGCCCTCTCGGTCACGGTGTGGGCGCACCACATGTACGTCACCGGCGGAGTCCTGCTCCCGTGGTTCTCGCTCATGACGATGCTCATCGCGGTCCCGACCGGCGTGAAGATCTTCAACTGGGTCGGCACGATGTGGCGCGGTTCGGTCACGTTCGAGACCCCGCTGCTCTGGGCCCTCGGCTTCCTGATCACCTTCACGTTCGGTGGTCTGACCGGTGTCATCCTGGCGTCGCCGCCGCTCGACTTCCACGTGTCCGACTCGTACTTCGTCGTCGCGCACTTCCACTACGTGGTCTTCGGCACCGTCGTGTTCGCGATGTTCTCCGGCTTCTACTTCTGGTGGCCGAAGTGGACCGGCAAGATGCTCAACGAGCGTCTCGGCAAGATCCACTTCTGGCTCCTGTTCATCGGGTTCCACACCACGTTCCTCATCCAGCACTGGCTGGGCGTCATCGGCATGCCGCGTCGCTACGCGACCTACCTGCCGAACGACGGCTTCACCTGGATGAACCAGCTGTCGACGATCGGCTCGATGATCCTCGCGATCTCGTTCCTGCCGTTCATCTTCAACGTCTACGTGACCGCCCGGAACGCACCGAAGGTCGCCGTGAACGACCCGTGGGGCTACGGCCGCTCGCTCGAGTGGGCGACCTCCTGCCCGCCGCCGCGCCACAACTTCACGTCGATCCCGCGCATCCGTTCGGAGTCCCCGGCCTTCGACCTGAACCACCCCGAGGCCGGTGTGCCGATCGGTGTGGGTCCCGCGAAGGACGCGCCCGATGCCCCGACCTACGACGCCGCGAAGGGCGAGGTGAAGTAACGCCATGCGCGCGAACACCAACCTGTTCTGGATCCTCTTCGGGTTCTTCATCCTGGCGGACGCCGCCTACACGATCTGGGCGCTGATCTACTACGGCGAGCCCGAGTGGGTGGGCACCGTCGCGATCGGCCTGACCGGCCTGATGTCGGCGTTCATCGCCTTCTACCTCGGCAAGGTCATGTCGTCCCAGGGCGGGGTCCTGCCCGAGGACCGTCCCGACGCCAACATCGAGGACGGCGACGCCGAGCTCGGGCACTTCAGCCCGTGGTCCTGGTGGCCCATCCTGCTGGCCGCGGCGGTCGCCGTGTGCTTCCTCGGCGTGGCCGCCGGCCTGTGGATCGTCCCGATCGGGCTCGTCCTCGTGGCGATCACCCTGGTCGGCTGGGTCTACGAGTACTACCGCGGCAACTTCGGGCACTGACCCGGCGCTGCAGCGCACCTGACACTTTCGGGCGGCACCAGTACGGTGCCGCCCGAAGTGCGTCCAGGAGACGATCTCCGGTCCCGATCCGGAACAAACGGGCCCGCCCGCGACTTGACTGGAGCGGACCTCCCACCACAGCGAAAGGAGTCACCTCAGGTGACCGACAAGCGCACCCTCATCATCTTCGGCGCGACGGGCGACCTCGCCTCCCGCCTGCTCCTGCCGGGCCTCGGCACGTTCCTGCAGAGCGGCCGTGCCGTCCCCGTGCAGCTGATCGGCACGGGCCGCAGCGAGCGCAGCCCCGAGAAGTGGAAGGACATCGTCACGCAGTCCTTCGCGTCGCAGGACGTCAAGGGGCCGGAGGTCGACGCGACCATCGAGTCGACGCAGTTCATCCAGGGCGACCCCACCGACCCGAAGCACCTCGAGGCGCTCCTGGCCGCGGCCGACTCCGAGCCGATCCTGTACTTCGCCCTCCCGCCGCAGATCGCCTCCGACATCTGTGAGGCGCTCGAGCACGTCGAGCTCCCCGAGGGCACGACCCTCGCCTTCGAGAAGCCCTTCGGCACCGACGTCGCCAGCGCCCAGGCCCTCAACGAGACGGTGCTGAAGCTGGTCCCGGAAGAGCGCGTGCACCGCACCGACCACTTCCTCGGCCGCACCACGGTGCTGAACATCATCGGTCTGCGCTTCGCGAACCGCCTGTTCGAGCCCATCTGGAACGCCGAGAACATCGAGAAGGTCGACGTCTTCTACGACGAGACCCTCGGTCTCGAGAACCGCGCCCAGTACTACGACGAGGCCGGCGCGATGGTCGACATGATCCAGTCGCACCTGCTGCAGATCCTCGGCATCGTGACGATGGACGCCCCGGCGGACATCGACGCGGTCGAGTTCCGCTCGTCCCTGGCCCGGGTGCTCCGTTCGACCCAGCTCAAGGGCGGCGACCCGAAGATCGCGTCGCGTCGCGCCGTCTACACGGCCGGCACGATCGACGGCAAGGAACTGCCGTCGTACCAGGACGAGGACGGCGTCGACAAGTCGCGGAGCACCGAGACGCTCGCCGAGATCTCTGTCGAGGTCGACACGGCTCGCTGGAAGGGCGTTCCGTTCACGCTGCGGTCCGGCAAGGCACTCGGCAACAGCCGGAAGGAGGTGCTGATCACCTTCAAGCCGGTCACGCGTCTGCCCTCCGGTCTGAGCGGTCGCCCGAAGGCGGACACGCTCCGCATCGTCCTGAACCCGGACGAGATCGAGCTGACCGTCTCGGCCAACGGCGGTGGCAACCCGTTCGAGATGGGCCAGGTCACCCTGTCGTCGTCGTTCAGCGACGGCGAGCTGACCCCGTACGGTGAGGTCCTGAACGGCATCTTCCACGACGACCCGCTGCTCTCCATCCGCGGCGACGTGGCCGAGCGCTGCTGGGAGATCGTGGAGCCGGTCGTCGCCGCCTGGAAGGCCGACGAGGTCCCGCTCGAGGAGTACCGCGCCGGTTCGCGCGGTCCGGCGGACTGGGAGTCGTCGTCCTGACGGACGCGCTGCCGACGTCCTGAACGGACGCCCTGACGGACGGGAGGCCCGGTGCCAGCTGGCACCGGGCCTCCCGTCCGTCGTGGAGTCGCCATCAGGGCATGGCGAGACGCATCAGGCGGGGGAGCCGGCGCGCTCACCCTCGCCCGTCCACGACCGGGTGCCGCCGTCGTGGACGGGCAACCGCGTGCGGTGCCCGACGGTCCCGCCACGGGCGCGCTCGATGGCGTCCGCTGCCGACACGAGCGTCAGGTGCGACAGCACCTGCGGGGTGTTGCCGATGTGGTGCCCGGTGGCGACGTCGATCTCCTCGGAGAGCATGCCGACGTCGTTGGCGTACCCGACGAGCACGTCCATCAGGCGCTCGGCGTCGTCGACCCGGCCGGAGGCGGCGTACTGCTCCACCAGCCAGAACGAGCACGCCAGGAACGGGTGCTCGGCGCCGGACAGCCCGTCGAAGCCGGCCGTCGTGCGGTAGCGGAGCACGAGGCCGTCGTCGCCGACCCGCAGGTCCTCCTCGATGGCGCGCACGGTGCCCGTCATCCGGGGGTCGTCGGCGCGGCAGAACCCGACCTGCGGCAGGACGAGCAGGCTCGCGTCGACCTCGTCGGTGTCGTAGTGCTGGCGGAACGAACCGCGCTCGGCGTTCCAGCCGTGCTCCTCGATCTCGGCGCGGACGGTGTCGCGCAGGGTGCGCCATCGGTCGACGGGGCCCTCGAGGCCGAACTCCTCGACAGCGGCGACCCCGCGGTCGAACGCGGCCCAGATCATCACCCGCGAGTGCGTGAAGCTGCGCCGCGGGCCGCGCATCTCCCAGATGCCGTTGTCCGGCTCCTGCCAGTGCTCCTCGACGTAGCCGAGCAGTGCCCGCTGCAGCGCCCACGAGTCGGCGTTCTCCTCGACCCCGAGCTCGCGGGCGTCGTGCAGTGCCGCGAGCACCTCGCCGAAGACGTCGCCCTGGTACTGCGTCGAGGCGCCGTTGCCGACGCGCACGGGTGTCGAGCCGAGGTACCCGGGCAGCTCGGGCAGCTCTCGTTCGGGCAGCTCGCGTTCGCCGGCGATGCCGTACATGATCTGCACGTCGGCGGGGTCACCCGCGATCGCGCGCAGCAGCCAGCCGCGCCAGTGCGTGGCCTCGTCGCGGTACCCGTGGGCGATGAGCGACGCGAGCGCGAGGGACGCGTCGCGCAGCCACACGTAGCGGTAGTCCCAGTTGCGTTCGCCACCCGGGTCCTCCGGCAGGCCCGTGGTCGCCGCGGCGACGACGCCACCGGTCTCGCCGTGGGTCATCGCGCGGAGGAACACCAGCGACCGTCGTGCGGCGTCTGCGTACCGACCGGTGGTCTGCGCCGGGGCGGTCCACGCCGTCCACCACTGCACCGTGTGGGCGAGGGCCGCGTCGACGTCGAATGGCTCCGGCGGCTCGCGGTGCGACGGGTACCAGGTGAGCACCGTGTCGAGCACGTCGCCGTCGTGGATCGTCGTGACGGCGGTGTGCCGGTGGTCGTCGGCGCGGAACTGCGGTCCCCGCACGATCACCGAGCCCGGACCGGCCGTCGCGAGCAGCGCCGGTTCGTCGTCGTCCCCGATCTGCCGGATCCACGGCAGGGCCCGCGCGTAGTCGAACCGGATCCGGAGCGTCTGCCGGAGCTCGACGGTGCCACGGAGCCCGCGCACCCGGCGGACGATCGAGGGGCGGTGCGCGCCGACGGGCATGAACTCGGTGACCTCGACCACACCGTCACGGGTGGTCCAGACGGTCGAGAGCACCAGGGTGTCGCCGTGGTACCGCCACTCGGCCGTGGCCTCGACGTCGACGGGTCGCAGGGTCCAGTGGCCGTGGTCCTCCGTGCCGAGCAGTGAGGCGAAGGTGGACGAGCTGTCGAAGCGCGGCAGGCACGCCCAGTCGATGGTCCCGTCGCGGCCGACCAGGGCAGCGGTGCCGGTGTCGCCGATCAGGGCGTGGTCCTCGATGCGGTTCGGCGGTGTGTGCGGTGCGGCTTGGTTGGGTGCAGCTTGGTGCGGCGCGGCCGGCTCGGTGCTCATGGACCGATCGAACACCCGGTGCCCGAGCGCCGCGGTCGGCGACGGGGGCTCCGGGCCGAGATCGTGATGAGGGGTCGCTCAGGCCGGGTCGGAGGCGTCGGACTCGATGATGCCGACCCGCGCGAGCTCGCTCCACAGACCGGCGCCGTCCGGTGCGTACACCCAGGGTGCCGACGAGTCACGGGAGCGTTCCTGCGCCCGCGAGCGTCCACCGGCGAGGACCGCTTCGCTCGTGGACAGCTGCCGGATGGCGACGCCCGCGACGTTGTCCGGGTGCTCCCGCGAGAAGTCGCCGTAGAGGCTCTCGTCGTGCTGTCCGTCGTCGCCGACCAGGAGCCAGCGGATGTCCGGGAAGTCCTTCGCGAGCCGGCGCAGGTTCTCCTGCTTGTGCAGTTGCCCGCTGCGGAAGAACCGGTCGTGCGTGGGACCCCAGTCGGTGAGCAGGAGCGTGCCGGACGGGTACATGTTGCGCGACAGGAAGCGCTGCAGCGTCGGGGCGACGTTCCACGCTCCGGTCGACAGGTAGACCGTCGGGGAACCGGGGTGCTGCGCGAGGATCCGCTCGTAGAGCACGGACATGCCGGGCACGGGGCGGCGGGCGTGCTCGGTCAGGACGAACGAGTTCCAGGCGGCGAGCATGGGGCGGGGGAGCGAGGTCACCATCACGGTGTCGTCGATGTCGGACAGCAGCCCGAAGCGGGTGTCCGGGTGCACGACGAACACGTCGGCCTCGACGTCGCGCCCGCCACCTGCCGACAGCCGCACCGTGCGCCAGCCGGGCTCGAGGTCGATCGGGACGATGGTGTCGACGACACCGCCACGGTCGGTCTGCACCACGTGGGAGACGCCGCCGGCGGTGACGGTGACCTCGGCGTGGTCGACGGCGACGCTCGTGAAGCTCTTCCAGCCGCGGACTCCGGCGTAGGAGACGTCCGAGGCGAGACCCCGGCGGGTGAGGAGCACACGGCAGAGGATGCGCACCCAACCGGGCGCGCCGTAGCCGGTGTACGGGACCACCGTCGGGACGAGTCCGCGACGGCGTGCACGGTGCTCGCGGAACTCCTGGACGGCGTCCTCGATGCGGGCCGCGCGGTGCAGGAGCGGCTCGGCCAACGACGGCTCGTGGGGCGTCGGGTCGGGCATGGCGTCATCCTCCCACGGGCGGCTGACGAAACCCGCGCGCTGTACAGAACTGGTGCGTCGCAACTGGTGAGTCGCAGCCACGTTCCAGGTGCGTTCTGCGAAAGTTGTCCCCGTCACACCAACCAACCGCGCTGGAGCGCAAGAGGAGAACACGTGCTCGTCACCGAGGTAACGAACGCTCTGCCGGGGGGATCATCACTGCTCAGGAACGAGCCGGTCCAAGCCCGCAGTTCGGCGCGCCTCGCCGGCCTCCTCGACGCCGCAGCCGCGGTGATCGACGAGATCGGGTTCGAACGGCTCACGACCGCCATGGTCGCCGAGCGCGCGGGGGCGTCGATCGGCACCGTCTACCGGTACTTCCCGGACCGCATCGCCGTGGTCGAGGCACTCGCGATCCGCTGCACCCAGCGGCTCGCCGCCCGCTTCGTCGAGGCGCTCGACGCCAGTGGCGCCGTGACCTGGCAGGACGCCAACGACGCGCTCATCGACATGACCGCAGAGATGTACCGCACCGAGCCCGGCTTCCGGGCCATCCGCTTCGGCGACCCGGCGGACACCGGAACGGGCGACGCGGAGGACCGCATGGGTGCGCTCGGCGCGGCCGTCGGCCAGATCATGCGCGACCGCTTCGGCCTGCCGGACGACGAGCGCATCACCCGCGCCTGGGTCGTCCTCGCCGAGTCCGGTCACGCGGTGCTGGCACGGGCACACCGCGACCGCGAGCACCCCGACACGGAGCTGATCGAGGAGTACCGCCGGATGAACCGTGCGCACCTGGAATCGGTGATCGCCGCTTCCTGACCGTCCCGTCGAACCGGCGCGACACGCCGGAGACCGAACCGACCCGCCCGCGCCTCCGAACACCGAGGCGCGGGCGTCGTCGTCCCCGCCGATCCCGTGGTTCCCGTCGGCATCCCCACCGACCTGTGCACCGCCGCGGGTCCGTCACGGATCGTCACAGCGAACCGATGTCGGCACCCCCGGGTACTCTCATCCGGAGTCGGGCTACCTCCGAACAGAAGGGCACCCCATGATCGAGTTCCGCTCGGTGCGCAAGACCTACCCGGACGGCACGACTGCGGTCGAGCACTTCGATCTGGTCATCCCGTCCCGGACCACCACCGTCTTCGTCGGATCCAGCGGCTGTGGCAAGACCACGCTGCTCCGCATGATCAACCGCATGGTCGACCCCACTTCCGGAACCGTCGAGATCGACGGCTCGGACGTCGCCGGGATCAACCCCGTCGAGCTCCGTCGCCACATCGGCTACGTCATGCAGAACTCCGGGCTGCTGCCGCACCGCAAGGTCGTCGACAACATCGCGACCGTCCCGCTGCTGACCGGCGTCTCCAAGGCCGACGCCCGCAAGCGCGCCCTCGAGCTCATGGACACCGTCGGACTCGACCGTGCCTTCGCCGACCGCTACCCGTCACAGCTCTCCGGCGGCCAGCAGCAGCGCGTCGGTGTGGCCCGCGGGCTGGCCGTCGACCCGAACATCCTGCTCATGGACGAGCCGTTCGGTGCGGTGGACCCGCTGGTGCGCAACGACCTGCAGGACGAGCTCATCCGCCTGCAGCGCGAACTCGGCAAGACCGTCGTGTTCGTGACGCACGACATCGACGAGGCGTTCAAGCTCGGCGACCAGGTCGTCATCCTCAAGAAGGGCGGCGAGATCGCCCAGCAGGGGACGCCGGCCGAGATCCTCGCCGCACCCGCCGACGACTTCGTCGCCACGTTCATCGGCGCCGGCCGCGGGCGCCGCGCGCTCCGCGTCGAGCAGACCCCGACCGGTCCGATCGTCGTCGACGGTGAAGGCCGTGCAGCGGGCGTGCTGACGGGCCCCGTCGGGGTCGTCGACGCCGCCGAGGCCGTTCCGCAGTCCGACTCCCGAGCAGCAGAGGCCGGAGCGTCCCACGACGCACCGGGTGCCCCGGCGCAGGGTGGGGGCACCCGGTGAAGTGGGTGCTGGCGAACCTCGACACGATCTGGGACAACACGGTCTCCCACCTCGCGATCGCGATCCCGCCGATCATCGTCGCGTTCCTGCTGTCGATCCCGATCGGGTGGCTGGTGGTCCGGCTGCAGCGCCCCGGTGGCTCGCGCTTCGCCTCGGGTGTGGGCAGCAGCATCGTGACCCTCGCCGGTCTGCTCTACGCCATCCCGTCGCTCGCCCTGTTCGTCGCCCTGCCGAGCATCATCGGCACCGGCCTGCAGAGCCCGATCAACGTCGTCATCGGTCTGACCTTGTACGGCCTCGCCCTGATGGTCCGTTCCACGGTCGACGGGCTGACCTCGGTCGACTCCGAGACCAAGTCCGCGTCGACCGCCATGGGCTACTCGCCGGCGCAGCGGTTCTTCCGTGTTGAGCTCCCGCTCGCCGGTCCGGTCCTGCTGGCCGGCCTCCGGGTGGTCTCGGTCTCCACGATCTCGCTGACCACGGTCGGCGCGGTCCTCGGCATCCCGAGTCTCGGCCTGCTCTTCACCGACGGCCTGGGGCGCGGGATCTACGAGGAGATCCTCTCCGGCATCGTGATGGTGCTCGTGCTCGCCTTCGCCCTCGACGGCCTCCTCGTGCTGCTCGGGCGCCTGGTCATGCCGTGGACCCGGACGAACTCGGTGTCACGCCGACAGGCTCGCCGAGTCCTGCAAGCAGCGGAGGTCTCCTCGTGATCATCGGTCAGGCCTTCGCGTGGGTGTTCGACCCCACGAACTACGGCGGGTACAACGGCATCCCCACACGACTCTGGGAGCACGTCTGGATCACCCTGCTCGCGGTGCTCATCGCCGCGGTCATCGCCGTGCCGGTCGGGTACGCGATCGGCCACACCCGCCGCGCTCGTGGCTTCTCGATCGCGGTGTCCGGCGGGGTGCGGGCGCTCCCGACGCTCGGCGTGCTCTCGCTGTTCGGGCTGCTGCTCGGCATCGGGCTGCAGGCTCCCTTGCTCGCCCTCGTCATCCTGGCGATCCCGTCGGTGCTCGCCGGTGCGTACTCCGGCATCGAGTCCGTCGACCCGGGGGTCGTCGACGCCGCGAAGGCCCAGGGCATGACCGGCTGGCAGATCCTGTGGAAGGTCGAGATCCCGCTCGGGCTCCCGCTCCTGATCGGTGGCATCCGCGCCGCGGTGCTGCAGGTCGTCGCGACGGCCACGCTCGCCGCGTACGTCGGGGCCGGTGGCCTCGGCGGGTACTTCTTCCTCGGCCTGAAGACCCAGGACTACGCCGAGATGCTCGGCGCCTCCATCCTCGTGATCGCCCTCGCGATCGCGTTCGAGATCGTGTTCGCCGTGCTGCAGCGGGCGGCGGTGCCGAAGGGCACCGCGGACCCGTCGGCCCGACAGCGTCAGGGGTCGCGTGAGCGAGCCCGCAATCCACTCCCGGAAGGAAATCCCTCGTGATCACAGCACCCAAGATCCGCGCCGGTGTCGCCGCCGCGATGGCGGTCGGCGTCGTCGCCGCCCTCGCCGGCTGCGCGTCGAGCGACCCGCTCGACAGCGGTTCCAGCGACTCGTCCGACTCGAAGACCATCGTCGTCGGTTCGCAGCAGTACTACTCGAACGAGATCATCGCCGAGCTGTACGCCCAGGTCCTCGAGAAGGACGGCTTCGACGTGAAGCGCAACTTCAACATCGGGCAGCGTGAGGTCTACATCCCGCAGCTCGAGAAGGGCGCCATCGACGTCATGCCCGAGTACAGCGGCAACCTGCTGCAGTACTTCGACAAGGACTCGGACGCCAAGACCGCCGACCAGATCGACGACGGGCTCGACACGGCCCTGCCGAAGGGCCTCCGGGTCCTCGACGAGGCCGACGCGACCGACCAGGACAGCTACACCGTCACGAAGAAGTTCTCCGAGGACAACGACGTCACGAGCCTGGCCGACCTGAAGAACGTCGACGAGAAGCTCACCGTGGGGGCCAACTCCGAGAACCAGACGCGGCCGTACGGCCCGAAGGGGCTCAAGTCGGTCTACGGCGTCGACGTCGACTTCAAGGCGATCGAGGACGGCGGCGGGGCCCTGACCGTCAAGGCGCTCAAGGACGACACCGTCCAGCTGGCCGACATCTACACCGCCGACCCGAGCATCAAGGCGAACGGCTTCGTCACGCTGAAGGACCCGGAGAACCTGATCCTGCCGCAGAACGTCGTGCCGGTCGTCTCGAAGAAGGTCAACGAGAAGGCTGCGGACGCGATCGACTCGGTCAACGAGAAGCTCACGACCGAGGCCCTGATCGAGCTCAACACCAAGAGCACGGCCGACAAGGAGAAGGCGTCCACCATCGCCGAGGACTGGCTCAAGGCCGAGGGTCTGCTGTAGCCAGAGGTTCACGAACAAAACGACAGGCGTCGGGTGTCCACCCGGCGCCTGTCGTCGTTCGTGGAGCAGGCAGCGCGAACATCCGTGCCGCACGGTTGTGCCGTGCAGGGGCCGTGCACGTTTGTGCAGAGACTGGTTCTACAAGTTGTCGAAGTGGAGTCCAGCGCGATAGCGTTGGGGTGTCCCAAGGGCTGTGACACCTGATGTATCCGTTCCACAGGAAGCAACTGACGTGCACGAACAGCGCGCGGCCACCCGTCTCGGAATCGCCGCATGAACGACCTCCTCGATCCGCTCCTCCTGTCGCGGTGGCAGTTCGGTCTGACGACCATCTACCACTTCCTCTTCGTCCCGCTGACGATCGGCATGGCAGCCGTGGTGGCCGTGTTCCAGACCGCCTGGTACCGGACCGGCCGCGCGCACTACCTGCAGCTGACGCGGTTCTTCGGGCGGATCTTCCTGATCAACTTCGCGATGGGTGTCGTGACGGGCATCGTGCAGGAGTTCCAGTTCGGCATGAACTGGTCGAACTACTCGCGCTTCGTCGGTGACGTCTTCGGCGCACCGCTCGCGCTCGAGGGGATCCTGGCGTTCTTCTTCGAAGCGGCCTTCATCGGCATCTGGATCTTCGGCTGGGACCGCCTGCCCAAGGGCCTGCACCTGGCGAGCATCTGGTGCGTGAGCGCCGGCACGATCATGTCGGCGTACTTCATCATCGCCGCGAACGCGTTCATGCAGCACCCGGTTGGCTTCGCGATGAACGAGGCCAAGGGCCGTGCGGAGCTCACCGACATCTGGGCGGTGCTCGGCAACAAGGTCGCCCTGGCCGCGTTCCCGCACACGCTCTTCGCCTGCTTCATGGTCGCCGCGGCGGTCATCATCTCGGTCGCGGCCTACCACCTGGCCCGCAACCAGAACCTCGAGACGATGCTGCCGGCGCTCAAGTTCGGCATGTGGACCATGCTCGCTGCCGGCGCGCTGACCGTCCTGACCGGCGACCAGCTCGGCCTGACGATGGTCGACACGCAGCCGATGAAGATGGCGGCGGCCGAGGCGCTGTACAACACCGCGACCGGCAAGGACGCCTCGTTCTCGATCTTCACGCTCGGCACGCCCGACGGCGTGCACGAGCTGTTCTCGATCCGGGTGCCGTACCTGCTGTCGTTCCTGTCGACGCACACGTTCAACGGCACGGTCGAGGGCATCAACGACCTGCAGGCGCAGTACACGCAGGTGTACGGCCCCGGCGACTACAAGCCGATCATCTGGGTCACCTACTGGTCGTTCCGCTGGATGATCGCCCTCGGCGTCGGCGCGGTCATGGTCTCGCTGGTCGGGCTGTGGCTGACCCGCAAGGGCCGGTTCCCGACGCAGCGCTGGGTGTGGCGCATCGCCACCTGGACGGTGCCGCTGCCGATGGCCGCGATGATCGTCGGCTGGGTCTTCACCGAGATGGGCCGCCAGCCGTGGCTCGTGTTCGGGCTGCTCCAGACGAAGGACGGTGTGTCGCCGAACGTGACCGGACTCGAGGTCCTCATCTCGCTGCTGGTCTTCACCCTGATCTACGGCTCGCTGGCCGTCGTCGAGTTCAAGCTCATCAAGAAGGTCGCGCAAGAGGGGCCCGCCGACCCGGACGAGGTCGACGAGGAGACCGGCGAGGTCAAGCACGAAGTGACGGTCTACTAGAAATGGACGCTGCCTGATGGATCTCCCCGTTCTCTGGTTCGCGATCGTCGGCGTCTTCTTCGTCGGCTACTTCGTCCTCGACGGATTCGACTTCGGTGTCGGCATGTCCCTGCCGTTCCTCGGCAAGGACGACACCGACCGTCGGGTCCTCATCAACACCATCGGCCCGGTCTGGGACCTCAACGAGACCTGGGTCATCGTCGCCGGGGCGTGCCTGTTCGCGGCGTTCCCGGAGTGGTACGCCACGATGTTCTCCGGGTTCTACCTGGCGCTGCTGCTCATCCTCGCTGCACTCATCCTGCGAGGGGTGTCGTTCGAGTACCGGCACCAGAACAAGCACCTCGAGTGGAAGCGCCGCTTCGACCTGATGATCATCGTCGGCAGTGCCGTGCCGTCGTTCCTGTGGGGCGTCGCGTTCGGCAACGTCGTCCGTGGCATCCCGATGGACGCCGGGCACAACTACACCGGCACGATCTTCGACCTGCTCAACCCGTTCGCGCTGCTGACCGGTGCCGCGACGCTGCTGGTGTTCTTCACCCACGGGGTCGTCTTCGTCGCGCTGAAGACCGAGGGCGACATCCGCGTCCGCGCCAAGCGCCTGGCGACCCGGGCCGGCATCGTCACGATCGTCGTCGGCGCCGCGTTCCTGGTGTCGATGGCCTTCGTCCGGGCCACCCCGGCCTCGCTGGTGCTCTCCGTGGTCGCCGCCCTGGCCCTGGTGCTCGCCGTGCTCTGCAACGCCTGGGGCAAGGAGGGGCGTGCCTTCACCCTGATGGCGGTCACCATCGCCGCGATCGTGCTCGCGATGTTCACGGCGATCTTCCCCGACGTGATGCCGGCCTCGAACGACGTCGCGAACAGCCTGAACGTGTACAACGCCTCGTCCGGGTCGTACACGCTGACCGTGATGAGCTGGGTCGCGCTGATCTTCGTGCCCCTGGTCTTCGCGTACCAGGCCTGGACCTACTGGGTGTTCCGCAAGCGCGTCTCCCGCGCCCACGTCACCGCGGCCGCGCACTAGGCAGACGACGATGAAGCCCCTCGACCCCCGACTCCTGCGGTTGTCCCGGACGGCGCGCGGCTTCATCGTCGCCGCCGCCGGCACGGGTGTCCTCCGCACGCTCGCGACAATCGCGATCGCGTGGGGGATCGCCGCGGCCGTCACCCTCGGGGTCGACGCCGTCGGCGACGGCACGGTGCCGGCGGCGTTCGGGCAGGCGCTCGCGCTGCTCGGCGGGGCGTTCGTCCTGCGTGCGGTGGCCGCGTGGGCGACCGACGACCTGGCGGCGCGCGCAGCGGCGAAGGTGAAGAGCGAGATGCGCACGACGGTGCTCGCCCGCGCCGCCGAGCGCGGTCCGTCGTGGCTCGCGGGCCGGTCGAGCGCCGGCTTCGCCACCACGCTCGGCCCCGGGCTCGACGCACTCGACGCCTACTTCGGCCGGTACCTGCCGCAGCTCGCGCTCACCGCGATCGCGACGCCGATGCTCCTGGTCGCGATCGGCCTGGGCGACCTGACGAGCGGGCTGATCATCCTCTTCGCCCTGCCCGTGATCCCGGTCTTCATGATCCTGATCGGCCTGGCCACGCAGTCGCTGCAGCGGAAGCAGTCGGACGCCCTCGCGAAGCTGGGTGGTGCCTTCACCGAGGCCGTCGAGGGGCTCGCCACGCTCAAGGTCTTCGGCCGTGCGCGCCGCCAGGTCGGTCGCATCGGGGCGGTCACCGACGAGTACCGCCGCGGCACGATCGGCGTCCTCCGGCTGTCGTTCGTGAGCGGCTTCGCGCTCGAGCTCGCCGCGAGTCTGTCCGTCGCACTGGTCGCCGTCTCGATCGGCATCCGCCTGGTGGACGGCTCGCTCGGCCTCGGTGCCGCGATGTTCGTGCTCGTGCTGGCACCGGAGGCCTTCGCCCCGATCCGCCAGGTCGGCGCCGACTTCCACGCCGCCCAGGACGGCGTCGAGGCCTCGGCCGCGGTGCTCGACGTGCTGGCCGACGACGACGGTGACGCCCCGGCCCCCGACCGCAGCAGCCGAAGCCAAAGCGGCGGGAGCGGGACCGGGACCGACGGCGCCGACACGGACGCCGTCACGCCCGCCACCACCGTGGACGTCCGAGGACTCGACGTCCGCGGACTCACCGTCCGCCGACCCGACGTCGTGATCGGACCGTTCGACCTGCACGCCGAGCCCGGCACCGTCGTCGTGCTGGCCGGCCCGAGCGGTTCCGGCAAGTCGAGCATCATCGCCGCACTCCGCGGTGTCCTTCCGCACGACGGCGTCGTCACCGTGCCCGGCCCGGCCGGTGCCTCCGTCGCCGAGCGCACCACCTGGGCCGACCAGCGGCCGCGTCTCGTCCGCGGGACGATCGCCGAGAACGTCGCGCTCAGCGCGACCCCCGACGACGCCGACGTGCGCACCGCCCTGGGCGACGCGGGGCTGGGACTCGACCCGGGCCTCCCGGTCGGCGCCGGTGGCAGCGGACTGTCCGGCGGCCAGGCACAGCGTGTCGCCGTCGCCCGCGCGCTGTACCGCGCACGCCGCGCCGCCACGCCCCTCGTGCTGCTCGACGAGCCGACGTCCGCGCTGGACGCCGAGGCCGAGGAACGCGTCATCGCGGCCGCCCGTGCCCTGGCGGCCGACGGCGTCGTCGTCGTGGTCGCCAGCCACCGACCCGCGGTCGTCGCCGCGGCGGACGTCCGCGTGGACGTCGGCGCCGGCGGGTCCGTGACGGTCCGCAGGGGGGTGCGCGCATGAGCCGGGAGGCCCGTGGCGGCTCCGTCCTGCGGCTCGCGATGCCGCACGGGTCGGGTTGGGCGAAGGCGGTCGCCGCCGGGTCGTTCAGCGCGGTCTGCGCCGTCGCGCTCCTCGCCGCGAGCGGCTACCTGATCACCCGTGCCGCCGAGCACCCGCCGATCCTGTACCTGACGCTCGTGATGGTCGGCGTGCGTGCCTTCGCGCTGGGGCGTGCCGTGCTCCGGTACGTCGACCGGCTCGCCGGGCACGACGCGTCCTTCCGGCAACTGGCCGTGGTGCGGACGGAGATGTACCGGCGGCTGGCGTCGATCGCTCCCGCCGGACTCGGGCGGACCGGACGCGGCGACCTCATGACGCGCCTGGTGACCGACACCGACCGGCTGCAGGACCTGCCGATCCGCGTCGTCGGGCCGCTCGTCTCCGCCGGGGTCGTCGCGGTGCTGTCGGTCGTCGCCGTGGCGCTCGTGTCGGTGCCGGCGGCGCTCGTACTCGTCCTCGCGCTGGCGGTCGCGGCCCTGGTCGGCACGATCGTCACCCGGGCCATCGCCGAGCGCTCGGACCGCGAGACCGCCGCCGACCGGGGTCGCGTCGCGGACCTGGTGCTCGACACCGTCCGGACGCTCGACGTCTTCGCCGCGTACGGCACCCTCGACGAGCGGCTCGCGCACATCGCCCGGCTCGACGCGGGTGTCACCCGGGCCGTCCGGCGCCGTGGCACGGTCGAGTCGCTCGTCGGTGCCCTGGTCGGCCTGGTCGGTGGCGGTGCGGTGATCGGGATCCTCGCCGTCGGTGCCCCCGCCGTGGTGTCCGGTGCGCTCGACGGTCCGCTCTGGGCACTGGCTGTCTTCGTGCCGCTGGCGCTCTTCGAGGTCGTCGGGACCGTCCCGCTCGCCGTCCTGACGCTCCGCCGGGTGCGTGCTGCGGCCGAACGGGTCGAGCAGGTCGTGCCCGCCGAGGTGCCCGTCGGCATCGTCCCCGAGCCCGACGAGGACGCCGACCCGGCGTCGCTCGTGGTCGAGGGGCCGGTCACGCTCGCCGTGCAGGACCTGACCGTCCGCTGGCCCGGTGCTGCCGAGCGTGCAGTCGACGGGGTCTCGTTCACGCTCGCCCCCGGCGAGGTCGTCGTGCTCGAGGGGCCGAGCGGTGCCGGCAAGTCGACCCTGGTCGACGCGCTCGTCCGGTTCGTGGAGCACGAGGGTTCCTACACGCTCGACGGCGTCGAGGCGAGGGCGATGCACCCCGACGCGGTGCGAGCCCGGGTCGGCCTGATCGAACAGGACCCGTTCGTGTTCGACCAGTCGGTGCGGCAGAACCTGCTCTTCGCCCGTGAGACCGCGACCGACGACGAACTGCTCGCCGTGCTCGACCGGGTCGGCCTGGGGGAGTGGGTCGTCCGGCGAGGCGGGCTGGACGCCTCGGTCGGGGAGCGCGGCGTGCTCGTGTCCGGCGGCCAGGCGCACCGGCTCGCGCTCGCCCGCGCACTGCTGCACGCGTTCCCGGTGCTGGTGCTCGACGAACCGACCGCAGACGTCGACCCGGACCTCGGTGACACCGTGCTGCGTGACCTCGTCACCACGGCCCGCGCAGCGGGCCGGACAGTCGTCATCGTCTCGCACGTCCCGGTGGCGCCGGACCTGGTCGACCGCACCCTGCGGATGCGGGACGGACGCCTGCTCGCCGGGTGAGCCGACAGGCGGACGCGGGACGGGCCTCCCGGCTTGTATCGTTGACGACCGTGACCACCGAGCAGCACGCCGAGGACCCGAACGCCTACGACTTCCGTCGTATCCAGGAGAAGTGGCAGCCCCGCTGGGAAGAGCTCGGGCTCTTCACCACCGACCTCGACGACACCCGTCCGCGCAAGTACATCCTCGAGATGTTCCCGTACCCGTCCGGCGACCTGCACATGGGGCACGCCGAGAACTGGGCGCTCGGGGACTTCGTCGCGCGCTACTGGCGTCAGCAGGGCTTCAACGTGCTGCACCCGATCGGCTGGGACTCGTTCGGGCTGCCCGCCGAGAACGCGGCGATCAAGCGCGGGGTGGACCCGAAGGACTGGACCTACGCGAACATCGAGCAGCAGAAGGCGTCCTTCAAGCGCTACGCGCCGTCGTTCGACTGGACCACCGAGATCCACACCTCGGACCCCGAGTACTACAAGTGGAACCAGTGGCTGTTCCTGAAGATGTACGAGAAGGGCCTGGCGTACCGCAAGGACAGCTGGGTCAACTGGGACCCGGTGGACCAGACCGTGCTCGCGAACGAGCAGGTCCTGCCCGACGGCACCTCGGACCGCTCCGGCGCCGTCGTCGTGAAGAAGAAGCTCACGCAGTGGTACTTCAAGATCACCGAGTACGCCGACCGGCTGCTCGACGACCTGAACCAGCTCGAGGGGCGGTGGCCGGCGAAGGTCATCGCGCAGCAGCGCAACTGGATCGGCCGCTCGGTCGGTGCCGACGTCGACTTCGTGATCGAGGGCCGCGACGAGCCCGTCACGGTCTTCACCACCCGTCCGGACACGATCCACGGGGCGACGTTCCTGGTCGTCGCGCCGGACTCCGACCTGGCGGCTGAGCTGGTCGCCGACCCGTCGGTGCCGGCCTCGGTCCGTGACGACTTCGACGCCTACCTGACGGCGACGCAGAAGACGTCCGAGATCGACCGGCAGAACGCCGACCGTCCGAAGACCGGCGTGCCGCTCGGCCGGTCCGCGATCCATCCGCTCACGGGGGAGCGCCTGCCCATCTGGGCCGCCGACTACGTGCTCGCCGACTACGGCCACGGCGCCGTGATGGCCGTGCCCGCGCATGACCAGCGCGACCTCGACTTCGCGCGGGCGTTCGACCTGCCCGTCAAGGTGGTCGTCGACACGAACGCCGCCGTCACCGGGGCGATCCCGGTCATCCCCGAGGGGGCGACGCTCGACGACTTCGACGTGCCGACCCTCGACCCGGTCGCCACCGGCGAAGCGCTGACCGGTCAGGGCCGGATGATCAACTCCGGGCCGCTCGACGGCATGTCGAAGCAGCACGCCATCACCGCTGCCATCGCGCTGCTCGAGGAGCGCGGCACCGGCCGTGCCGCCAAGACCTACCGCCTGCGCGACTGGCTCATCTCGCGCCAGCGCTTCTGGGGCACCCCGATCCCGATCATCCACGGCGCCGACGGCACCGAGCACCCGGTGCCCGAGGACCAGCTGCCGATCGTGCTGCCCGACACCGAGGGGCTCGACCTCAAGCCCAAGGGCACGTCCCCGCTCGGTGGCGCGACCGACTGGGTGAACGTCCCGAACCCCGTCGACGGCACGCCCGCGCTCCGCGACACCGACACGATGGACACCTTCGTCGACTCGTCGTGGTACTTCCTGCGGTTCCTGTCGGCGAACGACGACACCCAGGCGTTCGATCCGGCAGCCGCGCGCCGCTGGGCTCCGGTCGACCAGTACATCGGCGGCATCGAGCACGCGATCCTGCACCTGCTCTACGCCCGCTTCGTCACGAAGGTCCTGTTCGACCTCGGGTACCTCGACTTCACCGAGCCGTTCTCGGCGCTGCTCAACCAGGGCATGGTGCTGTCCGGTGGCTCGAAGATGTCGAAGTCGAAGGGCGGCGTCTCGCTCGGCGACGAGCTCGACGCGAACGGCGTCGACGCCATCCGACTGGTGATGGGCTTCGCCGGCCCGCCGGAGGACGACATCAACTGGGAGGACGTCTCCCCGTCCGCCTCGGCTCGCTTCCTGGCGCGGGCGTACCGCCTGGCGCTCGACGTCACGTCCGCACGCGACGTCGTGTGGGCCGACGGCGACCGGGCTCTCCGCCAGGTCACGCACCGGTTCCTCGCCGACGCCCCCGGGATGATGGAGTCGTTCAAGTTCAACGTCGTGATCGCGCGACTGATGGACCTGGTAAACGTCACCCGCAAGGCGATCGACAGCGGCCCCGGTGCCGGTGACCCCGCCGTGCGCGAGGCCGTCGAGACCATCGCGCTCGGGCTGAGCGTCTTCGCGCCGTACACCGGCGAAGAGATGTGGGAGCGGCTGGGCTACGAGGCCACCGTCGCCACGTACGGCTGGCGGAAGGCCGACCCGACGCTGCTCGTGCAGGAGACCCTGACCGCCGTCGTACAGGTCAACGGCAAGGTGCGTGACTCGTTCGAGGTGTCGAAGTCGATCGAGGCGGACGAGCTCGAGCAGCTCGCACGGTCGTCGGCGAACGTGCAGCGGTACATCGGTGACCGCGAGATCGTGAAGGTGATCGTCCGGGCGCCGAAGCTCGTGAACATCGCCATCAAGGGGTAGCGACCGTCGCTGGCGTCGTCCCTCACAGCAGGGGCGTTCGCGGCACCCGTCCACGGGTGTGACCTCCGGAGCCCGGCCGATCGTCCGGGCTCCGTAGCGTTCGGGACATGTCGTCCCCGTCGTCTCCCGGGCCCTGGTGGTCCCGTCTCGCGCTGTCACCGCGGGCCGCCGTGGTGCTGGCGGCGGTCGTGGTGGTGGTCGCCGTCGTCGTGGTGCTCGTCGGGGCGCTGGTGTCGGGTGGTGGCGAGGGCGCTGGAGGAACGGGCGGGGTCGTCGTGCGTGGGGCGCCGACGGCCGGTGCGGCGTCGGGCGGCCCGTCGCCGTCGGCTGGTGCGTCTGCCGGTGCTGCTCCGTCCGCTCCTGGTGCCGGGCGCGTCGTGGTGCACGTGCTCGGGGCGGTGCGGCGGAGCGGTGTCGTCGAGCTGCCGGCATCGAGCCGGGTCGGTGACGCGCTCGAACGTGCCGGTGGGGCCACCGACGACGCCGACCTCGACCGGCTGAACCTGGCCCGGGTGCTGACGGACGGCGAGCGGTTGTACGTGCCGCGGGTCGGGCAACAGGAGGTGCCCGAGGCGCTCGGGCCGATGGCAGACGGTGCTGCCGCCGGGCCGACTGCCACCGCCGGAGCCGGGAGCGGCGGTGGCTCGGCGGGCACCGGGGGCGAGGAGTCCGCCGTCGTCGACCTGAACACCGCCGACCAGACCGCGCTCGAGACCCTGCCCGGCATCGGACCGGGGCTGGCCGGGCGGATCATCGCCTGGCGTGACGAGCACGGCCGGTTCACCGCGGTCGAGGACCTGCTCGACGTCAGCGGCATCGGCGACGTGCGCTTCGCCGAGCTCCGCGATCGCGTGCGGGTCTGAGGGGCGACGGTGCAGCTCGCGCCCAGTGCGATCGACCTGCGGGTCGCGGTGCCGGTGGCCGTCGCCTGGATCGCGACCGCCGTGCTCATCGGCGTGCCCGACGTGGCACCCGTGGTCGGTGGGGCTGCGGCGCTCCTGACCGGCGTCAGCGGGATCGTGCTCCGGTGGCGGTGGGGCACCGGGATCGTGGTGGTCGTCGCCGGGCTGCTGCTCGTCGCGGGGGCCCTGACGACGCTGCTCGCGGTGTCGGTCACCGTGGGGGAGTCCCGGCGGGCCCCGGAACCGCTCCGTGCGCTCGTCGCGGGTCCGGGGGCGGGGCGCGTCAACGTCGAGGCGGTGCTGACCCGCGACCTCGTGCCGGGTGACCGCTCCGTCACCGCGACGCTCGTGCGCGCCGACGAGCTCGACGGGCTCCGCGTGCCGATCCGACTCGTCCCCGACCAGCACGGCGGTGCACCGGGTGCCGTGCTGGCAGCCGGTGCCCGGGTCGCCGTGACCGCCGCCGTGCAGCCGGACGAACCCGGATCGGCGACCGCGTTCGTGGCGTTCCTCCGTGGCATGCCGTCGTCGGTGCCGCCCGACGGACTGCTCGGCGCCACCGACACCGCGCGACAGGCCTTCGTGCGGGCCACTGCCGACCTGCCGCAGCCCGGAGCAGCACTGCTGCGCGGACTCGCGATCGGGGACCGCTCCGGCCTCGACCCGACGACCGAGGCGGCGATGGAGACCTCGGCGCTGACGCACCTGACGGCGGTGTCCGGGGCGAACTGCGCGGTGGTGGTTGGGCTGGTCGTGGTCCTCGGCCGCGCCTGGGGGCTGCCGAGAGGACCCCGAGCGGCGGCGGCCGTCGGCGTGCTCCTGGTGTTCGTCGTGCTCGTGCGGCCCGACCCCTCGATCGTCCGGGCGACGGTGATGGCGATCGTGGTGCTCGTCGTGCACCTGGCCGGTCGACCGGTACGGGGCGTCCCGCTCATCGCCCTCGCCGCGGTCGGCATGCTCGTCGTCGACCCCTGGTTCGCCCGGTCGTTCGCGTTCGCCCTGTCCGTGCTCGCCACGAGCGGGATCGTGGTGCTCGGCCCGCCGCTCACCGAGCTCCTGGCGCGTCGTGTGTGGCCGCCGCTCGCCGCGGCACTCGCGATCCCCGTCGCGGCGCAGGTGGCGTGCTGGCCGGTGACGATCCCGCTGTCGGCGGCGCTCCCGACCTACGCGGTGCCGGCGAACCTGCTGGCGGAGCCGTTCGCGCCGGTCGTCACGGTGGTCGGACTCGCCGCGTGTGGCCTCGCTCCGGTGTGGCCGGTGGGTGCGCAGGGGCTCGCGGCCGTCGCGTGGGTCCCGGCCGCCGCCGTCGGAGGCATTGCTCACGGGGCAGCCGCCCTGCCGTACGCCTCGGCACCCTGGCCGGCCGGTGTGCTCGGTGTGGCCGCCGCCGTGCTCGTGTGCGGCTGCATCGCGGTCGCCGTGCTGGTCCGGGGGCAGCTCGGCTCCCGGCTGCTGCTCGCGGCGGGGGTGGTGGTCGTGGTCGGTGTCGCAGCGGTCACCGTGCCGGTGCTCGTCGTCCGGGGCTCGGTACCCGGCGACTGGTCGGTCGCCGCGTGCGACGTCGGGCAGGGGGACGCCGTGCTCCTCCGCGGTGACGACGCCGTCGCGCTCGTGGACACCGGCGACGACGAGGAACGGCTCCGGGCGTGCCTGGACCTGCTCGGGGTCACCCGGATCGACCTGCTCGTCCTGACGCACTTCGACCGCGACCACGTGGGCGCGGTGGGCGCGGTGGCCGGCACCGTCGAGACCGCCCTGGTCGGACCCGTCGGACGTGCGTCGGACGAACGGGTGGTCGACGACCTCCGACGTGCCGGTGTCGACGTGCGGACGGCCGACGACCGTGTCTCCGGAACCCTCGGGCCGCTCGCCTGGCGTGTGGTGTGGCCGCTGGTCGGCGACCGTGCCGCCGGCAACGACGCGAGCATCGTGCTGGCCACGGGGCCGGCCGACGGAGACTCCTGTCCGGCGTGCCTGACCGGGGTCTTCCTCGGCGACCTGGGGGAGTCGTCGCAGCGTCGGCTCCGGAACGCCGGGGAGCTGCCGGTGGGGCCGATCGACGTCGTGAAGGTGGCGCACCACGGCTCGGCGGACCAGGACCCGCAGCTCTACCGGGGGCTCACGGCGCGGGTCGGGCTCGTCGGGGTCGGCGCGGACAACACCTACGGACACCCGACGGCATCGGCCCTCGGCATGCTCGAGGCCGTGGGCACGCTGCCGCTCCGCACCGACGAGCTCGGCACCGTGGTGCTCGCCCGGTCCGGCAGCGACGAGGTGCGTGTGTGGACGGAGCGCTCGTCGTCGGCGGCCGCCCGTAGGATCGACGGTGCACCACTCGACCCGGCACCGTCCGGGCCGGCACCACCGGAAGGACCACATGGCCGCCAAGAAGCCCGCGCGCGCCGCAGCGAAGATCGACCAGGTGCCCTGGTCGGGGATCCGTCCGGCGCCCGTCGTGCTCATCACCGGACCCGAAGCGTTCCTCGCCGACCGCGCCCGCGGTGTGCTGAAGGACCTGCTGCAGGGCGAGGACCCCGCGCTCGAGGTGCACGACCTCGAAGCCGACCAGTACGCCCCCGGGCTCCTCGCGACCCTCGCCAGCCCGTCGCTGTTCGGCGAGCCGCGACTCGTGCAGGTCACGAACGTCGAGAAGTGCACCGACGCCTTCATCACCGAGACGATCTCGTACCTGCAGGCCCCCGCCGACGACGTCACCCTGGTGCTCCGGCACGGGGGTGGTGTCCGCGGCAAGAAGCTCCTCGACACGATCCGCAGCGGTGTCGGCGGCGGGGTCGAGGTGCTGTGCGACGAACTCAAGCGCGAGACCGACCGCATCGACTTCGTGAACGCCGAGTTCCGCGCCGCACGCCGCCGGATCGCGCCCTCCGCCGTCCGGACCCTGGTGACCGCGTTCGCCGACGACCTCGCCGAACTCGCCGCCGCGTGCCGACAGCTCCTGGCGGACGAGGCCGAGGAGATCACCGACAAGGTCGTTGACAAGTACTACGGCGGTCGCGTCGAGACGAACGCGTTCAAGGTCGCCGACATCGCCCTCGCGGGACGGTCGGCACCGGCGATCGTCGAGCTGCGGCACGCCCTGGCCACCGGGGAGGCACCCGTGCCGATCGTCGCCGCGTTCGCGAGCAAGATCCGCACGATGGCGAAGGTCAGCGCCTTCCGGGGTCCGAGCGGGCAGGCGGCCTCGGCGCTCGGCATGGCGCCGTGGCAGGTGCAGCGCGCGCAGCGTGACGTCGCCGGCTGGAGCGAGTCCGGGCTGGCGAACGCGATCATCAGCATCGCCGAGGCGGACACCGCGGTGAAGGGTGGCTCGCGCGACGCGCACTACGCGCTCGAGGTCATGGTCCGCACCATCGCCCGACGCGGCGAGCCCCGCTGAGGCGAGCCCCGCTGAGGCGAGCCCCGCTGAGGCGAGCCCCGCTGAGGCGAGTCGGGACTCCCGGCCGTCCCTCGCGCCGGTCGGCCGGCACTTCGTGAGCAGAAACGGGCGAGTGCGCCCTCGCGACCCGACCGTTCCTGCTCACGAAGCGAACCAGAAGCCCCACACACGACGAAGGCCCCGCACCAACGGTGCGGGGCCTTCGGACCAGAAGGGTCAGGACGTCAGAGCGACGAGACCTTCTTCGCGATGGCCGACTTGCGGTTCGCGGCCTGGTTCTTGTGGATGACACCCTTGCTCACGGCCTTGTCGAGCTTCTTCGACGCGAGGGCCAGGGCGGCAACGGCCTTGTCCTTGTCACCGGCGGCGACGGCGTCGTTGGCACGACGGATGTGCGTCTTGAGCTCCGACTTGTACGCCTTGTTGCGCTCGGTGGCCTTGAGGTTGGTCTTGATGCGCTTGATCTGCGACTTGATGTTCGCCATGAATTGCTCCTGCTCGTCTCGTACGGGTGGGCGCGACCGCAGGGTAGAGGGGCCCTTGGTCGCATCGCGTTCCACCCGTGGGCGGGGAACGCGGAAGCCAGCCACCAACACTACCAGGCAAGCGGGCTGCCACCAAAGCACGAAACACCGCCGGATCGGCGGAAGCCCGCGGCCGACCGCGCCGAAACCCCACGGCAACACGCACCGGATACCGTGACGGACATGCCCTCCCTCGCACCGCGCATCGACACCGTGCCCGCCTCCGGCATCCGGAGGGTCTTCGAGCAGGCAGCCCTGCTGCAGTCGAGCGGCACCGACGTCACGATGCTCGTGATCGGCGAGCCGGACGTCCCGGTGGCGCCGCACATCGGTGAGGCAGCCCGTCGTGCCTGGACCGAGGACCGCACCGGGTACACCCCGAACGGCGGGATCGCGCCCCTCCGTGAAGCCGTCCGCGACAAGCTCCGCCGTGAGAACCGGATCGAGGCCGACCTCGAGCAGATCTGGATGACGATCGGCGCGACGCAGGCGTTGTTCCAGGCGATGACGCTGACGCTGAGCCCGGGCGACGAGGTCCTCGTGCCGGACCCCGGCTACACGACCTTCACGATGAACGCCCACATCATCGGCGCGACCCCGGTGCCGTACCGGCTGGAGCCGCAGCACGGGTTCGAACCCGACCTGCAGGCCCTCGAGGCGAGCGTCACCGAGCGCACCCGGGTCCTGATCGTCAACTCGCCGTCGAACCCGCTCGGCTCGGTCTTCGGCGAGGAGACCCTGCGCGCGCTGCTGGCCTTCGCGAAGCGGCACGACCTCTGGGTCATCAGCGACGAGGTCTACGAGTACTTCACCTACGGCACCCGGCACGTCAGCCTGGCCGCGCTCGACGAGGACGACCGCGTGTTCTCGGCGTTCTCGCTCAGCAAGACGTACGCGATGACCGGCGTCCGCGTCGGCTACCTCGTCACGCCGAAGGGACTCGGCGCGACGATGCGGACCACGCAGGAGGCCATGATCAGCTGCGTCGCCGAACCCGACCAGTACGCGGCCCTCGCGGCGATCGTGGGGGACCACTCCGCGGTGCGCGACGCTCGGGAGCACTACCGCGCGAACCTCGAGGTCGCGAAGGAGACGCTCGACGCCGCCGGCATCCGGTACCTCGACCCGCGCGGGGCGTTCTACCTGTGGGTCGACATGTCGCACTCCTCCGACGGGGACATCGCCGAGTGGGCGCTCGGGTTCCTGCAGCGCGAGCGGGTCGCCGTCGCACCGGGCAGCGCCTTCGGACGCACCGGCGAGGGCTGGATCCGCGTCTGCCTCGCAGCCACCGCGGAGGACCTCCGGCGCGGCCTCGGTGCCCTGCCGGCTCCGGCGCACGCGACCGTCTGACGCGCGGTCCACACGGCCAGGAGGCCCGGTGCCGGTCGGCAGGACGGCGCACGGTGCGTGGTCCTCCACCTGGTGCGAGGCTGCTCGCCCCGTGCCGCGCAGCATCCGGTCACCGGGCGGTCGACTGCGCACGGCCCCGCCGCCCTCGCACCGTGCGGGGTCCAGCACGCCGGCGCGAGGGCGCACCGAACAAGCACCGAACGCGCACCGAACGCGCACCGAACCCGCACCGTGCGTGGCGGACGCGCGCCGTGCCTCCAGGTCGGGTGAAGCGTGGGAGACTGTTGCGACCGTCCGACCCACCTGAGGAACCGTGAGCCCACAAGCATCCGCACCGCTGGAGCCCGCAGCGACCCCGGCCGACGCGATCCGCAACTTCTGCATCATCGCGCACATCGACCACGGCAAGTCGACGCTGGCCGACCGCATGCTGTCGATCACCGGCATCGTCGAGGACCGCGCGATGCGTGCGCAGTACCTCGACCGCATGGACATCGAGCGCGAGCGCGGCATCACGATCAAGTCGCAGGCCGTGCGCATGCCGTGGGAACTCGACGGTGAGACCTTCGCGCTGAACATGATCGACACCCCCGGGCACGTCGACTTCTCGTACGAGGTCTCGCGCTCCCTGGCCGCCTGCGAGGGCGCGATCCTGCTCGTCGACGCCGCCCAGGGCATCGAGGCGCAGACGCTCGCGAACCTGTACCTGGCGCTCGAGAACGACCTCGAGATCATCCCGGTCCTCAACAAGATCGACCTCCCGGCGGCCGAACCGGACAAGTACGCCGCCGAGCTCGCACAGCTCATCGGTGGCAAGCCCGAGGACGTCCTCCGGGTGTCCGGCAAGACCGGCGTCGGCGTGCCGGAGCTCCTCGACCTGGTCGTCCGTCGTGTTCCGGCCCCCGTCGGCGACGCCGAGGCGGCGCCCCGCGCGATGATCTTCGACTCGGTCTACGACAGCTACCGCGGCGTCGTCACCTACGTCCGCATGATCGACGGCACCATCTCGCCCCGCGAGAAGGTCCAGATGATGTCGACCAAGTCGACGCACGAGATCCTGGAGATCGGGGTCTCGAGCCCGGAGCCGAAGCCCACGAAGGGGCTGTCCGTCGGCGAGGTGGGCTACCTGATCACCGGTGTGAAGGACGTCCGCCAGTCCAAGGTCGGCGACACCGTCACGAGCGCGCAGAAGCCCGCGACCCAGGCGCTGCCCGGCTACACGGACCCGAAGCCGATGGTGTTCTCGGGCCTGTACCCGATCGACGGCAGCGACTACCCGGTGCTCCGCGAGGCGCTCGACAAGCTCAAGCTCTCCGACGCCGCACTGGTCTACGAGCCGGAGACCTCGGTCGCGCTCGGCTTCGGGTTCCGCTGCGGGTTCCTCGGACTGCTGCACCTCGAGATCATCACCGAGCGGCTGTCCCGCGAGTTCGGCCTCGACCTCATCACCACGGCCCCGAGCGTCATCTACGAGGTCACGACCGAGGACAACGCCGTGACCGAGGTCACGAACCCCTCGGAGTTCCCGACCGGGCGCATCGTCGAGGTCCGCGAGCCGATGGTCCGCGCCGCGATCCTGGCCCCGAAGGACTACGTCGGCGCGATCATGGAGCTCTGCCAGCAGCGCCGCGGCTCCCTGCTCGGCATGGAGTACCTCGGCGAGGACCGCGTCGAGATCCGCTACGAGATGCCCCTCGGCGAGATCGTCTTCGACTTCTTCGACCAGCTGAAGAGCAAGACCCAGGGCTACGCGTCGCTCGACTACGAGCCCACCGGCGACCAGGCCGCCGACCTCGTCAAGGTCGACATCCTGCTGCAGGGCGACCAGGTCGACGCCTTCAGCGCGATCGTGCACCGCGACAAGGCGTACGCCTACGGCACGCTCATGACGGAGCGGCTGCGCAAGCTCATCCCGCGCCAGCAGTTCGAGGTCCCGATCCAGGCTGCCATCGGCGCCCGCATCATCGCCCGCGAGAGCATCCGCGCGATGCGCAAGGACGTCCTGGCGAAGTGCTACGGCGGTGACATCACCCGCAAGCGCAAGCTCCTCGAGAAGCAGAAGGAGGGCAAGAAGCGCATGAAGACCATCGGTCGGGTCGAGGTCCCGCAGGAGGCCTTCATCGCGGCGCTCTCCGGCGACGTCGAAGAGAAGAAGAAGTAGCGCCGCGTCAGCCGGTTTCGCGCTGAGCGACACCTCACGCACGGCGACCGCCGTGATCTGTCGGTGAGCGCGAAAGCCCGGTGCGCGGTCAGCCGGTCCGGCGGGCGCGAGCCCGCAGGGCGGCCAGGCAGAGGGCCGGGAGGCTCGCTGCGGCCAGTCCCGCCAGTGCGGTCCGCAGGATGGCCCAGTGGGCAGCCGCGTCGAAGTCGGTCTGATCGCCGGAGGCCACCCCGGCGACCACGGCGCCGACGACCATCGCGAGTGTCAGGACCGCGAGGACCAGCGGCAGCCGGCGGCCGCGATCACGCCGCACCGCCGACACCAGCACAGCACCGAACAGCAGCACCCCCGCGCCGGCGCAGCTCGCCCCCACAGCGGCGATGACGTTCGCGGTGTCGAAGCCGTTCCAGGCCTCGGGGGCGATCGCGGCGGTGGCGTACCGGGCGGGCGACGCTGCGGCCGAGGTCGTCACGTCCACCAGCACCCGGGCGGTCGCCGCCACGCCGAACGCGAGGAGCGTGAGCGCGGCGAGGACGGCGGTCCGGCGGTCGACGGACCGCGGGCGGGCGGGGGTGTGGCGGGGCACCTGCTGACGATACCCGCGGGGCGGACGGTTGTCGGGCCTCCAGTTCGGGGTGCACGGCGGACGGGCCGATCAGGCGGAGGTGAGCGGGCATCGGTTCGATCCGGGGCGGCCCGTCCAAGTACCATGGCGGCATGAGCATCCGCGGGAGCTACCGGACCGCCCTGACGTACGGCGCGGTGGGGGCGACCCAGGCGTCGGACCTCATGACCTACCCGCCGGACGGCTTCACGCCGGCCGAGTCGCGCGCGCGGATCGGACACGGCGACCAGCGGTTCGAGACCGCCGTCGTGCAGGCACTGACGTGGCAGATCCAGGAGCGCAGCGGTGTCCGCGTGCGCGTCGAGGAGCAGCCCGACGACGACGAGGTCCGGTACAACCCGGTGACCTTCGACGACGACGGTGTGCCGATCGCCCCGGCGTCCATCGGGACGCCCCGGGTCGAGAAGTTCGCCCCCGACGGCACCCCGCTGCTGACGGCGGGCACCAGCGCGACGCTGACGATCCACGCGTTCGGGCAGACCGTGCTGGCGCCGGTGCGCGTCGTGTCGATCATCGACGAGCACGACCGCAAGGGGTTCGCCTACGGCACGCTCGAGGGGCACCCGCTCTCCGGCGAGGAGTCGTTCGTCGTCGAGCGCACCCCGGACGGCTCGGTGTGGCTGCAGGTCCGGCAGTTCTCGCAGCCGGCGAGCCGGAAGTGGCGCTTCGTGGCGCCGTTCGTGCGGCGGCAGCAGAAGGTCATGGCGGAGAAGTACCTGGCGGCGCTGCGGGGCGACTAGGCGTCTGGTCGCTCGGTCGCGGTCTCCCGCTCCCGCTCCCGCTCCCGCTCCCGCTCCCGCTCCCGCTCCCGCTCCCGCTCCCGCTCCCGCTCCTGCTCCTCAGCGGAGCGGTGGGAGTGCGGCGATCGCGTCCTCGATGAGGGCGGCGTCCTGCTGGCAGTCGCGCGCGACGGTCACGGCGTTCGTGTGCCGCAGCGCATCGACGTCGTAGACACCCGTCGCCACGGCCAGGAAGGGGATGCCCGCGGCGTCCGCGGCCTCGCCGTCGCGCGGGGTGTCGCCGACGATGACCGCCCGGGTGCCGACCAGTTCCGCGGCGGCGCGCAGGGTGACCCCGGCCCGCTCGACCTCGGTGTCCCCGAAGTACGAGTGCTCCCAGTCAAAGACGTCGGCGTCGAACCCGGCACCGGTGAGCTTCACCCGGGCGCGGTACTCGGAGTTGCCGGTGAGCAGGCCGTTGCGCCACCCGAGCTCGGCGAAGCGGGTCAGGAGCGCCTTCGCCCCGGGGACGGGGCTGCGGTGGTCGCCGGAGGCGTGCCGTTCGGCGGTCAGGTCGTGCAGGTGCCGGCTGACCGAGGGGATCAGGGTGTCCTCGAACGCGTGGGCGCGCACGTGCTCGGCGATGAGCCCGGCGTCGGTCCGACCGTGCTGGTGCCCGACCCGCAGGGTGAGGTCGCGGCCAACCGCCCGCTCGAGGGCGAGGTGGTAGAGGTTGCCCGGGGACGACGCGTTCATCACGAGGGTGCCGTCGATGTCCCACAGGACCGTGGTGGGGACGGGATGGTGCTCCATGGCTCCCATCATGACGGACAATGGACTCCATGCCGAGTGCTCTCCCGATCGCCGATCCAGCACCAGCAGACGGCCTGATCACCCCGTGGGCGGCAGCGGGCTCCGCTGCCGGGCCGGGGGCTGCTCCCACCGCCGGTGACGTGCCCTTCGGCGTGTACGTGCACGTGCCGTTCTGCCGCGTGCGCTGCGGCTACTGCGACTTCAACACCTACACGGCGTCGGAGCTCCGCGGCGTCCGTCGCGACGACTACGCCGGCCACGCCGTGCGCGAGATCGAGTGGGCCGCGACCGTGCTCGATCGTTCTGGTGTGCCGCGGCGGCCGGTGTCGACCGTCTTCTTCGGCGGCGGCACCCCGACCATGCTGCCGGCGTCCGACCTGGCGATGATCCTCCGTGCGATCGACGACACCTGGGGCATCCTGCCCGGGGCCGAGGTCACCACCGAGGCGAACCCGGACTCGGTCGACGCGGCGTCGCTCGAGACCCTGCGGGCCGGCGGCTTCAACCGGATCAGCTACGGCATGCAGTCCGCCGTGCCGCACGTGCTCGCCACGCTCGACCGCACGCACGACCCGCTCCGGGTCCCCGTCGTCGTCGACCTCGCGAAGCAGCAGGGACTCGACGTCTCGCTCGACCTCATCTACTCGACGCCGGGGGAGTCTCTCGCCGACTGGCGGACCTCGCTCGACGCCGCGATCGCCTGCGAGCCCGACCACGTGTCGGCGTACTCGCTCATCGTCGAGGACGGCACCGCGATGGGCCGCATGGTCGCCCGCGGTGAGCTCCCCGCCCCCGACGACGACCTGGCCGCCGACATGTACGAGCTCGCCGACGAGGTGCTCGGCGACGCGGGCTACTCCTGGTACGAGGTGTCGAACTGGGCGCGCGGCGACGCGCACGCGAGTCGCCACAACCTGTCCTACTGGAAGGGCCACGACTGGTGGGGCGTCGGACCCGGAGCCCACTCCGCCGTCGCCGGCACGCGCTGGTGGAACGTCAAGCACCCGGCCGCGTACGCGAACCGGGTGCTGTCGGGGGAGTCGCCGGCCGCCGGCCGCGAGACCATCGACGACGAGACGCGGTACGTCGAGCGACTGCTGCTGGCGGCGCGGGTCCGCGGGGAGCTCGCGACGAGCGAGATCCGCCAGGAGGCCCGTGGCCGGGTCGCCGGCCTCATCGCACGCGGACTCGTGGACGGGTCGGCCGCGGTGCGGGGACGGATCGACCTGACCCTGCAGGGTCGCCTGCTCGCCGACGCGGTGGTGCGGGAGCTGCTCGACTGAGGGGAGTGCGCACTGCTTGGTGCGCACTGCGTGCCGCTGCCGCTACTGCTTGATGAACTCGATCGAGAGCGGGTAGCGGTAGAACTGGCCCTGGTTCGCGGCGACCGCCGCCATGATGCTGAAGATCAGCGACACGATCGCAGCGGCGAGGATGATCAGGAACCCGACGCCGAACACCGAGGTGAGCGAACCGACGAAGTACGCGATCGCCATCGTGATGTGGAAGTTCAGGGCGACCCGGGTGTGCTCCCGGATGAAGCCGCCTCGATCGCGGAGGACCAGGTAGGCGACGAGCGGCGCGACGACGGTGAAGAAGATGCCACCGATGTGCGTCAGCGTGGCCCACAGGCGCTGGTCCTCCGGGCTCATCGGCTGGGGCGGGGTGTAGCCGGCGGGGTACTGCGGCCCGCCAGGGTACTGGGTCCCGCCGGGCTGCTGGGGGCCACCGGGGCCGTGGCCGTACGGGCCGCCGGGCTGCTCGGGTCCGGGGCCGTCGGGCTGCTGTCCGTAGGTCATGGCGGAAGCGTATCGGCCGACCGCCCGGAAGTCCCGGGCCGTCAGCGGTCGGGCGTAGGATCAGCAGTCGACACGTCCGAGTGCCAGGTCGATCGGGAAAGGAGGCGCTCGTGGTCAGTGAACGCAGCCTCGAGGTCCTCAAGGCCATCGTGCGCGACTACGTGGCGTCGCGTGAACCCGTCGGGTCGAAGACCATCGTCGAGCGACACGCCTTCGGGGTCAGTGCCGCCACGATCCGCAACGACATGGCCCTGCTCGAGGACGAGCAGCTGATCGCCGCACCGCACACCTCGTCCGGGCGCGTGCCGACCGACAAGGGGTACCGCGTCTTCGTGGACCACCTGGCGGGTGCCCGTCCGCTCTCCAGCGCGCAGCGGCACGCCATCGAGACCTTCCTCGGCGCCCCGAACGACCTCGACGAGGTCCTCGGGCGCACCGTCCGGCTGCTCAGCCAGCTCACCAACCAGGTCGCCCTGGTGCAGTACCCCTCGATGGTGCGCGCCCGGGTGCAGCACGTCGAGCTCGTCCGGCTCGGTGACGCCCGGTTGATGGTGGTGCTCATCACCGACACCGCCCGCGTCGAACAGCGCGTGGTCGAGACCGACGTCCCGCTCGACGAGGACTCGTTGGGCGAACTCCGCACCGTGGTGAACGGCGCGACGGTGGGGCTCCTGCTGCAGGACGTCCCGACCGCGCTCCGAGCCGTGCCGCAGCAGCTCCGCCCCGACGCCCAGACGCTCGGCGGGGTCGTCGTCGCCACGCTCATCGAGCAGGTCGCGGCGAACCGGCAGGACCGCCTGCTGATGGCCGGTGCGGCCAACCTGGCGAAGAGCGAGCAGGACTTCTCCGGCGGCCTCTTCCCGGTGCTCGAAGCGATCGAGGAACAAGTCACCCTGCTCCGCTTGTTCGGGGAGATGCAGGTGGACGACATCGCGGTGGCGGCCAGCATCGGCGTCGAGAACGCCGAGTACGGACTCGACGCCACGAGCATCGTCGCCGGCGGCTACCTGGCCGGTGGCGAGGTGGCCCGACTGGGCGTCCTCGGACCGACCCGCATGGACTACGGCACGAACATGGCCGCCGTCCGCGCCGTCGCCCGCTACCTGTCCAAGCTCCTGGGCGAACACTGACCAACCGACCGAACCCAACCGACTGAGGGATACGTGGCAGACCACTACGACGTCCTCGGCGTCCAGCGAGACGCCTCCGATGCCGACATCAAGAAGGCCTACCGCCGCCTGGCGCGTGAGCTCCACCCGGACGTGAACCCGGCACCCGACGCCGCCGAGCGCTTCAAGGACGTGACGCACGCGTACGACGTGCTGAGCGACCCCGAGCAGCGACGCCGGTACGACGCCGGCCCGCAGGCCGACAGCCCCTTCGGCGGTGGCGCCGGCGGCTTCAGCGACATCTTCGACGCCTTCTTCGGCGGCGGCGGTGGCGGCGGCCGTGGCTCGGGCCCGCGCAGCCGTGCCGAGCGCGGTCAGGACGCCCTGCTCCGCATCGAGGTCGACCTCGACGAGGTCGTCTTCGGCACCCACAAGGACGTCGAGGTCGACACGGCGGTGCTGTGCGAGACCTGCCACGGTTCCTGCTGCGCACCGGGCACCAGCCCGCGCACGTGCGACATCTGCGGCGGCTCCGGGCACATCCAGCGCCAGGTCCGTTCGCTCCTGGGCAACGTGGTGACGAGCGCCCCGTGCGGCACGTGCCGCGGCTACGGCACCGTCATCCCGAGCCCCTGCCCGACCTGCCAGGGTCAGGGCCGCGTCCGCGCACGTCGCACCGTGCCGGTGGACGTCCCCGCGGGCGTCGACTCCGGCCTGCGCCTCCAGATGCCCGGCCAGGGCGAGGTCGGTCCGGCGGGCGGTCCGTCCGGCGACCTGTACCTCGAGATCCGTGTACGCCACGACGACGTCTTCAGCCGTGACGGCGACGACCTGCTGGCGACGCTCGAGGTCGGCATGACCGACGCCGTCCTCGGCACGACCACCACGATCGACGGCCTCGACGGTCCGGTCGAGCTCGAGATCCGTCCCGGCGTGCAGAGCGCCGACGTCCTCGTCATCAAGGACCGCGGCATCACGAAGCTGCGCGGGAACGGCCGCGGTGACCTGCGGGTCGGCGTGCAGGTCGTCACCCCGACCAAGCTGTCCCACAAGGAACGACAGCTGGTCGAGCAGCTCGCGAAGTCGCACAAGACCACCGCCCCGCAGCTCGCCCGGTTCCAGCAGGGCATGTTCGGCAAGCTCCGCGACCGGTTCTTCAACCACTGATGGCGTCGCTGTACCTCGTCGACTCGCTGGACGGCGTCGCCGTCGGTGACCCGGTGTCGCTCGACGGCGCCGAGGGCCGGCACGCGGTCTCCGTCGCGCGCGTCCGGGTCGGCGAGGTCCTGCGGATCGCCGACGGTCGGGGCACCGTGGTGTCCGGTCCCGTCACCACGCTCGGCAAGGACACGCTGGAGCTCGCGGTCGAGACCGTCGAGCACCAGGATGCACCGCGCCCGTCGCTGACCCTCGTGCAGGCCCTGGCGAAGGGCGGCCGCGACGAGATGGCGGTGCAGGCGGCGACCGAGATCGGCGTCGACCGGGTCGTGCCGTGGTCGGCCGCGCGCAGCGTGTCCCGGTGGGACGGCGCGAAGGTCGAGAAGGGCCGTGCCCGGTGGGCAGCGATCGCGCACGAGGCCGCGAAGCAGGCGATCCGTCCGCGCGTGCCCGTCGTCGCGCCGCTGGTGACGACCGGACAGCTCGTGTCCGCGCTCGGGGAGGGGACCGCCCTCGTCCTGCTCGACCCGACCGCGACCGTGCGACTCGCCACCTGGGCACCCCCGACGGACGCCGAGGACATCGCACTCGTGGTCGGCCCCGAAGGCGGCATCGACGGCGCCGAGCTCGACCGGCTCGAGGCCGCGGGTGCCGTGCGGGTCCGACTCGGTGACAGCGTGCTCCGCACGTCCACCGCCGGACCGGCGGCACTCGCTGTCCTGCAGGCGCGACTGGGCCGCTGGTGAGCCGGACCACGCCGTCGGGCGCGTCCTACGATGGAGCCATGAGCAGCAGCACGCCCAGCGTCTTCTCCAAGATCATCGCGCGCGAGATCCCGGCGACCATCGTCGCCGAGGACGACCGTGTGATCGCGATCGAGGACATCGCCCCGAAGGCTCCCGTCCACGTGCTCGTCGTCCCCAAGACCGAGCAGTACGCGAACGTCGGCGAACTCGCAGCGGGCGACCCCGACCTGCTGGCCCACGTCGTCGCCACCGCGCAGCGCATCGCCGACGAGCGCGCCGACGGCCAGTTCCGACTCGTCTTCAACACCGGCGAAGCCGCCGGTCAGACCGTGTTCCACGTGCACGCGCACGTACTCGCAGGTGAACTGCAGGAAGGCACCCTTGCCGGTTAACGAACCAGTACAGCCCACCGCCGCCGACGACGAACCCGTCTCGGTCTCGCTCCAGGTCGACGGCATCGCCATGGTGCAGCTGCTCGGCCCCCAGGACCGTCTGCTCAAGACGGTCGAGCGCCAGTACCCGGGCGTCCGGGTCGTCGTCCGTGGCAACGAGGTCACGCTGACCGGGCCCGAGCGCGACGTCGCCCGCGCGAAGGCGCTCGTCGACGAGCTCGTCGGCATGGTCAGGCGTGGGCAGGAGATCGGCCCGGCCGACATCCCGATGTCGGCACGGATCCTCGACGACGACCGCAAGCCGTCCGACACCTTCGGCACCCCGATCGTGTCGAGCCGCGGCAAGTCCGTGCGGCCGAAGACGGACGGGCAGCGTGCCTACGTCGACGCCATCGACGAGCACACCATCACGTTCGGCATCGGTCCGGCCGGTACCGGCAAGACGTACCTGGCGATGGCCAAGGCCGTGCAGGCGCTGCAGCGGCGCGAGGTCACCCGGATCATCCTCACCCGTCCCGCGGTCGAGGCCGGCGAGCGGCTCGGCTTCCTGCCGGGCACGCTGACCGACAAGATCGACCCGTACCTGCGCCCGCTGTACGACGCCCTGAACGAGATGATGGACCCGGAGCTGGTCCCGAAGCTCCTGGCGGCCGGCACCGTCGAGGTCGCCCCGTTGGCGTACATGCGCGGCCGGACGCTCAACGACTCCTTCGTGGTGCTCGACGAGGCGCAGAACACCACGCCCGAGCAGATGAAGATGTTCCTGACCCGCCTCGGGTTCGGTTCGAAGATGGTCATCACGGGCGACATCACCCAGGTCGACCTGCCGGGCAACGTCTCCGGTCTCCGGCTCGTGACCCGCATCCTCGACGAGGTCGAGGACATCCACTTCGCCCGTCTCGGCAGCGAGGACGTGGTCCGCCACACCCTCGTCGGCCGGATCGTCGACGCCTACACGGTCTACGACGAGGAGCGCCTCGCCGAGCAGGCCGGGCAGCGCCCCGGTGGCCGTGGCACCGCCCCGGTCGGCAACCCCGACGGCGCCAACCGCGCCGAACGCCGTGGGCGCCCGCCGCAGGACCGCGCACGACCCCCGTACCCCCAGAACGACGCCCGAGGAGGCACCCGGTGAGCATCGAGCTCAACAACGAGTCCGGCGTCGAGGTGGACGAGGCCGCGATCCAGCGGCTCGCCGCCTTCGCCCTGGACGCGATGCACGTCCACGCCGATGCGGAGCTCGCGATCGTGCTGGTCGACGAGGGCGCGATGGAGCAGCTGCACGTGCGGTGGATGGACGAGCCCGGTCCGACGGACGTCCTGAGCTTCCCGATGGACGAACTGCGTCCCGGCACCGAGGACGACCCCACGCCGGCCGGGCTGCTGGGCGACATCGTGCTCTGCCCGCAGGTGGCCGAGGAGCAGGCGAAGACCGCCGGGCACTCGAGCACCGACGAGATGCTGCTGCTCACCTGCCACGGCATCCTGCACCTGCTCGGCTTCGACCACGCCGAGCCCGACGAGAAGGCCGAGATGTTCGGCATCCAGGGCGAGATCCTGACCGCCTTCGCCGCCCAGCACCGAGGGCGGTAGCCGGTGGTCGTCGTCGCCGGACTCCTCGCGGTGGCGCTGGGGCTCGTCGTGCTCGGCGGACTCCTCGCCGCGAGCGACGCCGCGCTCTCGGTGGTCTCCCGTGCCGACCTCGAGGAGATCGCCAGGGGCAACAAGCGCCGCCGCGCCATCGAGGCGATCGCGGACGACGTCGGGGCGCACGTCAACGCGCTGAACTTCTTCCGCGTCCTCGCCGAGACCGCGGCCGCGGTGCTCGTGACGATCGCCCTCGTGCGCGCCTTCGACAGCTGGTGGCTCGCACTCGTGCTCTCGGCCGCGATCATGACCGCGGTGTCGTTCGTGCTGGTCGGGTCGAGCCCGCGCAGCGTCGGACGCGCCCACGCCGAGCGGTTGATCGGTGCGACCGGCGGCATCGTCCGTGGGGTCCGCATCGTGCTCGGTCCGCTGGCCGGGCTGCTCGTCCGGATCGGCGACCGGGTCACCCCCGGCCGCGGCCGGAGCGCCTCCACCGTGTCGAGCGAGGAGCAGCTGCTCTCGCTCGTCGACGAGGCCACCGAGAGCAACGTGCTCGAGGACGAGGACCGCGAGCTCATCCACTCGGTGTTCGAGTTCAGCGACACCCTGGTGCGCGAGGTCATGGTGCCCCGCACGGACATGCTCACCGTCGACGGAGCCGAGACGCTCGCCGCGGCCATGGAGCAGTTCCTGGCCGCCGGGGTGTCCCGGATGCCGGTGACCGGCAAGGACAGCGACGACGTGCGGGGCGTGCTCTACCTGCGCGACGTCGCACGGTCGCTGTACGAACGACCAGCGTCCCGCAGCGAGCGGGTCAGCCGGCTGCTGCGGCCCGCCGAGTTCGTGCCGGAGTCGAAGCACGCCGACGACACCCTGCGGCACATGCAGGTCGCCAAGAACCACCTGGTGCTGGTGGTCGACGAGTACGGCGGAGTCGCCGGGCTCGTGACCATGGAGGACCTCATCGAAGAGCTCGTCGGGGACATCTCCGACGAGTACGACCGCGCCGTCGTCGACCGGACCGAGGTCGAACCGGGCATCTGGCGGATCTCCGCCCGACTGCCGATCGACGAGCTCGGCGACCTGTTCGGCATCGAGCTCGACGACGACGACGTCGACACCGCCGGTGGCCTGCTCACCAAGGAGCTCGGACACCTGGCCGTCTCCGGCGACACCGTCACCGTGTCCGGGGTCGTCCTGACCGCCGACCGGGTCGAGGGCAAGCGCCGCCACCTCATCACCGTGCTCGCCGAGCGCACCCACGCCCTGGCCGACGTCGAGGACGCCTTCGACGACGCCGAACCCACCACGACGGGAACCACGCACGCATGACCGACACCGACACCACCCAGGCCGGCTCGGAGAAGCCCTACCGCGCGGGCTTCGTCTCGTTCGTCGGCCGTCCGAACGTCGGCAAGTCGACGCTGACCAACGCCCTGGTGGGTGAGAAGGTCGCCATCACCTCGTCGAAGCCGCAGACCACCCGGCGCGCCATCCGCGGGATCGTGCACCGGCCCGACGGCCAGGTGATCATCGTCGACACCCCGGGCGTGCACCGTCCGCGCACCCTGCTCGGCGAACGGCTCAACGACCTCGTGCAGTCCACCCTCGGCGACGTCGACGTGATCGGGTTCTGCGTGCCGGCGAACGAGCCCGTCGGTCCCGGTGACCGGTTCATCAACGACACGCTCGACCAGTACCCGCGCGCCAAGAAGATCGCGATCGTCACCAAGATCGACAGCGCCTCCAAGGACCGCGTCGGCGAGCAGCTGCTGGCCGTCTCGAAGCTCCGCGACTGGGACGCCGTGGTGCCGACCTCGGGCACCCGGGGCATGCAGCTCGAAGACCTGCTCGGCGTCGTCACGAGCCTGCTGCCCGAGTCGCCGCAGCTGTACGACTCGAGCGCGGTGACCGAGGAGACCGACGAGGAGCGCATCGGCGAGCTCATCCGCGAGGCCGCGCTCGAGGGCGTCCGCGACGAGCTGCCGCACTCGCTCGCCGTGGTCATCGAGGACATCGTCGAGCCCGACGCCGACGAGGACCCCGACGGCCCCCTGCGCATCTTCGCGAACCTGTTCGTCGAGCGGGACAGCCAGAAGGCGATCGTCATCGGACACAAGGGCGAGCGCCTGAAGGACGTCGGTTCGCGGGCCCGCGTCGAGATCGAGTCGCTGCTCGGGGGCCGGCACGTCTACCTGAACATCCGCGTGAAGGTGGCCAAGGAGTGGCAGCGTGACCCGAAGCAGCTCGGACGCCTCGGCTTCTGACCGTCCGCCGTTCGCACCCCGGGTCATCCGGGCGAGGGACGCGGGGACGAGCGGCCCGCCGTACCGTGGACGGGTGTTCCGTCCCATGCTGCGCGCGCAGGTCATCACCGACCTGCTGATCGCCGTGCTGCTCGGCGGCCTCGTGCTGGTCGCCAGCGGGCGCGGGATCGACGGGCCGTCGTCCGTGGTCACCGTCGTCGGGATGACCGCCGCCCTGGCACTCCGGCGCCTGTCACCCGGGCTCGCCCTGGCCGTGGCGTGGGTGTTCGCGGTCTTCGAGATGGTCACCCTGCAGGTACCGGACGTGTCGAACGCGTTCATCGCCGGCGTCATGTACACGACGAGTGCGTACGGCAGCCGCCGTGTTCGGCTGGCCGGGCTCGTGTCGGCGATCGTCGGGTCCGTGGCCGCGGCCGCGTACATGGGCTTCGACGACTACCAGAACCGGCTCACCTACGAGACCGCCTCCACGCCGCTGCAGGAGTCCCTGCAGGTCACGCTCTCGTTCTTCGCCGTCGTCCTGCTCCTGCTGCTGCTGCCGTGGCTCGCCGGACTCGTGGTCCGGACCCGTCGTTCGGCGAGCATGAGTCGCGAGGCCCAGCTGCTCGCCGAACGTGACGCCGCGCGGGCCGACCGGGCCGTCGCGGTCGAGCAGGAGCGCGTGCGGATCGCCCGCGACATGCACGACATCGTCGCGCACTCGCTCGCGGTGGTCATCGCGCAGTCCGACGGTGCCCGGTACGCCCTGAAGGCCGACCCCGCCGTCGCCGACCAGGCCCTGAGCACCATCTCGGCCACGGCCCGCCGAGCCCTCGGCGACGTGCGGGAACTCCTCGGCGCGCTCCGGCACGAGCAGGGGACGGCGCCGACGCCCGAGATCGACGACATCGACCGGCTCGTCGACGAGATGCGGCAGCTCGGGCTCGACGTGCGCGTGGAACGCGAGGGCGACCCCGCCGGGCTGCCCACCACCACGCAACTCGCGGTCTACCGGATCGTCCAGGAGAGCCTGACGAACGCGTACAAGCACGGAGAGCCCGGCAGCCCGGTGCGTGCCGCCCTGACCTACCGGCCGGACACCGTCGAGATCGCCGTCGTGAACCGCCGTGCCGACGACGGCGTCCGCGGCCCCGGCACGGGCCACGGTCTGGTCGGCATGCGCGAGCGCGCCGTGATGACCGGCGGCACCATGACCGCCGGGGCCCGAGGGGACGACTTCGCGGTCGCCGTCCGGATGCCGACCGTCCCGGCCAGCGGGCAGATGCCCCGCGGCCGGATCACCCCGACCGAGCAGGAGCGCAGCACCCGATGACCACGATCCCGACCGACGAGCACTCGATCCGCGTCGCCCTCGTCGACGACCAGGCGCTGTTCCGCACCGGCATCCGGATGCTCATCGACTCGCAGCCCGACCTGCGGTTCGTGGGCGAGGCGGGCGACGGTGCCGAGGGGGTCGAACTCGTCCGGCGGACCCGTCCCGACGTGGTGCTCATGGACGTCCGGATGCCCGTGATGGACGGCATCACGGCGACCGGTCACATCGTCGAGCAGTCCGGCACCGACGGCGCGAAGGTCCTCGTGCTGACCACGTTCGACTTCGACGAGGCCGCTGCCAAGGCCATCCGCGCCGGTGCGAGCGGCTTCGTGCTCAAGGACGCCGACCCCGAGTTCCTGCTCGCGGCGGTCCGGACCGTGCACGCCGGCACCGCGGTGTTCGCCGCGTCGGCCACGCGGGAGCTCCTGCGCCGGTACGACGACTCGGTCGGCCGCGCCGCCGCCGTCCCCGCGGCCTTCGCCGACCTCACCCCGCGTGAGCGCGAGATCTTCGACCTGGCCGCCCGGGGGTTCAGCAACAGCGAGATCGCCCAGCACGAGTACGTCAGTGAGGCGACCGTGAAGACGCACATCTCGCGGGTCCTGACGAAGCTCGAACTCCGCGACCGGGTGCGGCTCGTCGTCTTCGCCCACGAACACGGGCTCGTCACCAAGGCCGACTGAGGCCGGGTCATCCGCGGGGATGACCCCTCCACAGGCAACCGAGCCGAGCGGACGATCCACAGGAGCCGACCGGGCGACGCGGGACAGGACCGCTGACCGTCATCGTGGATGCATGACCACGAGCCACGCCCCGATCATCCGCCTCGACCACGTGTCCAAGCACTACGGCGACGACGCCCGACGTGTGACCGCGCTCGACGACGTCAGCGTCGACATCGGCGCGGGGGAGTTCACCGCGGTGATGGGCCCGTCCGGGTCCGGCAAGTCGACGCTCATGCACGTCGCGGCCGGCCTCGACGCCGTGTCCACCGGTCGGATCCAGATCGACGGCGTCGACATCACGGCCCTGGGCGACAAGGACCTCACCGAGCTGCGTCGTCGTCGGCTGGGCTTCGTGTTCCAGTCGTTCAACCTCGTCCCGACGCTGGACGTCAGCGAGAACATCCGGCTGCCGTTCCTGCTCGGTGGGCACAAGCCCTCGCGTGAGGAGACCGCCTGGATCGACCGGCTGGTCGAGATGCTCGGGCTCGGCAACCGGCTGACCCACCGTCCGCACCAGCTCTCCGGCGGGCAGCAGCAGCGCGTCGCCATCGCACGGGCGCTCGCTTCGCGGCCGGCGGTGGTCGTCGCCGACGAACCGACCGGCGCGCTCGACTCCCGCACGGGGCGCGACGTGCTCGCGATCCTCCGCGGTGCCGTCCAGGAGTGGGGCCAGAGCGTCGTCATGGTCACGCACGACCCGGTGGCGGCCGCGAACGCCGACCGGATCCTGTTCCTGGCCGACGGCCGGATCGTCGCCGACCGCCCCGCGATGGACGCCGGCGCGATCTCCACGACGATGCTCGGGATGGAGGCAGCAGCGTGAACGGCGTCCGCTCCTTCGCCCCCACCGTCCTGGTCGCCGCCCTCGGCACCACGTTCGGTTCAGCCCTCGTCATCGCGCCGGGGATCGTGACCGAGGCGCTCCGAGCCGCCGGGGTCGCCGACCTCGGCCCGATCAAGGCGATCCTGTCGGTGGTCGGGTGGCTGTTCCTCGGCATCGCGCTCTACGTCGGCGCGATCGTCACCGCGAACACCTGCGCCACCCTGATCGCCGGGCAGACCCGGATCATCGCCCTGCAGCGGCTGGTCGGCGCGACCGGTGCGACCCTGCGGGCGCGGATCACCCGCACCGGCCTGGTGGTCGGCGTGCTCGGCGGCGTCGTCGGCGCCGTCGTGGGGACCGCGCTCTCGGCCCTGTTCGTCATCGTCCTGCGGGGCAACGGGGTCCTGCCCGACGCCGAGTACACGTACGTGCCGTGGGAGCTCGTCCTGCCGGTCGTGGCCGTCGTCCTCGCCACCTGGGGGGCCTTCGCTGCCGGGTCGCGCCGCGTGCTCACCGTCACCCCGCTCGAAGCGCTGTCGTCGTCCGTCGAGCCGAGCCACGACGACGTCCGGTCCGGCACGGCCCGCAAGGTCTGGTCGATCGTGCTCATGGCCGGCGGCGCGGTGCTCATGCTGCTCGGGCTCGCGGTGAGCTCGCTGTCCCCGGTCGCGGTCCTGCCGGCGGCGCTCGGCGGGTTCGTGTCCTTCGCGGGGGTCGCCGTGGGGGCGACGACCGTGATGCCGCCCGTGCTGCAGCTCATCGGCCGCATCGGCTCGCACGACCCCGTCGTCCTGCTCGCCGGACGGAACGCGATGCGGGCGCCGGGACGGTCCTCGCGGGCGACCATCGGGCTCGTCATCGGCGTCACCCTGCTCGTCACCTTCGCGGTCGCGCTCGGCATCATGCAGCACGTGCTCGAGACCGAGATGCGCGCCATGAGCGCGGGGAGCGCCACCCCCGAGATGATCGAGGCGCAGCGCGACCTCTTCGTGCAGATCAACGCCGTCGTCAGCGTGATCGTCGGCTTCTCCGCCGTGATCGCCGCCGTCGGGGTCGTCAACGCCCTGGCGCTCGGGGTGCTCCAGCGTCGACGCGAACTCGGGCTGCTGCGGGTGCTCGGCCTGACCGGTGCGCAGGTCCGACGGATGATCGTGACCGAGGCCGTGCAGATGGTCGTCGCGGCCGTCGTCGCGGGGCTCGCACTCGGCACGCTGTACGGCTGGGTCGGCGGGCAGACCCTGCTCGGCTCGCTCGGGACGCCCGTGGCGCCGGTGCTGCCGCCGCTGACCATCGGCATCGTCGTGATCGGCGCACTGGTCCTGGCGGTCGTCGCCACCATCGCCCCGGTACGGCGCGCGATGCGCGTCCCGCCGACCGAGGCCCTCGCGGTCGACTGACCCGTCGCCCTGGTCGCACCACTCGACGACACGGGAGGCCCGGTGCCAGCTGGCACCGGGCCTCCCGTCCGTCGTGGGGTCGCGCCGACGTGCCCTGCCCGGCCCGGCCACGCCGCTCCCGTCCGCCGAGGTGTCACGAACCGTCGTCCAGACGCGGGCCGGGCGACACAACGTGACCACTGGGCGACCGGCCCGCGGCATGTCGCGACCACTCGGCACCCCACTCGGCGCCCCGTTCGACGGCGCCGGGCAGTCCCACGTCACACGCTTGCGCCCGCCCGCTGCTCCGGTGCTACCGTGGGTCCCGATGTACTCGGCACTCCTCCTCCTTCGCTGCCGCGACGAGGCCTGACACTCCGGCCCACCTCGTCGCGGAGTCCGTCGTGGCCGCACCACAACAGCTCACGAACACGCGACGAAAGCGAAGAACGATGCAGAACACCCAGCAGCCCTCCGGGATGCCGATCCACAAGTACGTCCCGTTCCACGAGCAGATCAGCGTCGACCTGCCGGACCGCACCTGGCCCACGAAGCGCATCGACAAGGCACCGCGCTGGTGTGCGGTCGACCTGCGTGACGGCAACCAGGCCCTCATCGACCCGATGGACGCCGAGCGCAAGCGGGCGATGTTCGACCTCCTCGTCCGGATGGGCTACAAGGAGATCGAGGTCGGGTTCCCGAGCGCCTCGCAGACCGACTTCGACTTCGTCCGGTCGCTGATCGACGAGGGCGCGATCCCCGACGACGTCACCATCCAGGTGCTGACCCAGGCGCGCGAGCACCTCATCCAGCGCACCTACGAGGCGATCGACGGCGCGAAGCAGGCCATCGTCCACCTGTACAACTCGACGAGCATCGTGCAGCGCGAGGTCGTCTTCCGCACCGACGTGCAGGGCGTGGTGGACATCGCGGTCACCGGCGCGAAGCTCTGCAAGGCCGCCGAGGCGACGCTGCAGCACGACACGACGATCTACTACGAGTACTCGCCGGAGTCCTACACGGGCACCGAACTCGAGGTCGCACTGGAGATCTGCAACGCCGTCCTCGAGGTCTTCGAGCCGACGCCCGAGCGCAAGGTCATCATCAACCTGCCCGCCACCGTCGAGATGGCCACGCCGAACGTCTACGCCGATTCGATCGAGTGGATGTCCCGCCGCCTCGCCCACCGCGAGGACGTCATCCTGTCGCTCCACCCGCACAACGACCGCGGCACCGCGGTCGCGGCCGCCGAGCTCGGCTACATGGCCGGCGCCGACCGCATCGAGGGCTGCCTGTTCGGCAACGGTGAGCGCACCGGCAACGTGGACCTGGTCGCCCTCGGCATGAACCTGTTCACCCAGGGGATCGACCCGGAGATCTCGTTCGCCGACATCGACCAGGTGAAGCGCACCGTCGAGTACTGCAACCAGCTGCCGGTGCCCGAGCGCCAGCCGTGGGCGGGCGACCTCGTGTACACGGCGTTCAGCGGCTCGCACCAGGACGCCATCAACAAGGGCTTCGAGGCGATGAAGGCCAAGGCCGCCGCCGCGGGCAAGGACATCGACGAGATCGAGTGGGCGGTGCCGTACCTGCCCGTCGACCCGAAGGACATCGGCCGCTCGTACGAGGCCGTCATCCGTGTCAACTCGCAGTCCGGCAAGGGCGGTGTGGCCTACCTGCTCAAGACCGACCACGCCCTCGACCTGCCCCGCAAGCTGCAGATCGAGTTCTCCGGCGTCGTGCAGCGGCACACCGACACCGAGGGCGGCGAGTTCTCGTCGCAGCGCATCTGGGACGTGTTCCAGGACGAGTACCTGCCGGCGTCGATCGACGACGAGAAGTGGGGCCGGTACGAGCTCACCAAGACGGCGACGTCGAGCGACTTCGAGGGAACGACCTCGCTGTCCGTGGCGCTCCGGGTCGACGAGGGTGCGGTCACGGCCGAGGCCGTCGGCACCGGTCCCATCGACGCGTTCCTGAAGGTGCTCGCCGAGCAGGGCGTCCAGGTCACGCTGTACGACTACTCGGAGCACACGATGAGCGCCTCCGGTGACGCGAAGGCCGCGTCCTACGTCGAGCTCGACGTCGACGGCGTGCGTCTGTGGGGCGTCGGCATCGACGCCGACATCTCGACGGCGTCGCTCAAGGCGATCGTGTCCGCGGTGAACCGCGCGGTGCGCGCGGGCGCCGCGGCCGGTGCCGACGCGCCGGAGCTCGTCTCCGCCTGAGACGCAACCAGGCCTGGAGGCGCGGTGCGGGTCCGTCCCGCACTGCGCCTCCTGTCTGTGCCCGGTCTTTCCCCCGTCACGCGCGATGGCAGGTCGAATCGGGCGTACCTGGTCGTTTCTTCCGACCAGGTACGCCCGATTCCACTCGGTACGCCCGGGCCCCGCCCGCACCGCACGCGGCTGTCGGCGGGGCGGGGGATACTGGGGGCATGCCGCTGTACCGGGACGAGTGCGTCGTGTTGCGCACCCACAAGCTCGGTGAAGCCGACCGCATCGTCACGATGCTCTCGCGGCAGCACGGCAAGATCCGTGCCGTGGCCAAGGGCGTGCGACGAACGGCGTCGAAGTTCGGCAGCCGGCTCGAGCCGTTCATGGTCGTGGACGCCCAGTTCTACGAGGGCCGGTCGCTCGACATCGTCACCCAGGCGGAGTCCCTCGGCGCGTACGGAGCCCAGATCGTCGCCGACTACGGCGCGTACACCGCGGCCAGCGCCATGGTCGAGACCGCCGACCGACTGAGCGAGGCCGACGCCGGGCTGCAGCAGTACCTGTTGCTCGTCGGGGCGCTGCGCTCGTTGTCGCGCGGGGAGCACCAGTCCAGCGCGACCCTCGACTCGTACCTGCTCCGCGCGATGAGCATCGCGGGGTGGGCCCCCTCGTTCAGCGACTGTGCGGTGACGGGGGAGCCCGGCCCGCACTCGGCGTTCGTGGTGCAGCTCGGTGGTGTCGTCGCCGACCGTGCGGCACCCCCGGGGACCCCGCGGCTCGACCCGGCGACGCTCGGGGTGCTCGGCTCCCTGCTCGCCGGCGACTGGGCGACGGTCGACGCCACCGACGAGCGGACACGTTCGCGGGCCTCCGGCGTGGTCGCGGCCTACGCCCAGTGGCACCTGGAACGATCGCTCCGGTCCCTGCCGCACGTCGACCGCTCCGAGCACCCGATGCCGGTGCCGCAGACCCACGGCGGACCCGAGGCGACAGCACGTGCGGTGGCCTCGACCCCGGCACCCGCCGTGCCCGAGCCCGACCCTGATCCCGCTGTCGAAGGAGCCCCCACCGCATGAGCCCCCGCCGCCCCGACGACGTCGAACCGTTCCGCCCGATCGACTGGACCGGCGAGACGCCCCCGGCGATCCCGGCCCGGTTCGTGCCGGAGCACGTGGCCATCGTCATGGACGGCAACGGCCGGTGGGCGAACGGCCGCGGGCTGACCCGGATCGAGGGGCACAAGGCGGGCGAGGCCTCACTGCTCGACGTCGTCGCCGGGGCGATCCAGATCGGCGTCGGGCACGTGTCGGCGTACGCGTTCTCGACCGAGAACTGGAAGCGCTCCCCGGAAGAGGTCCGGTTCCTGATGGGCTTCAACCGCGACGTCATCCGCCGTCGCCGTGACCAGCTGCACCAGTGGGGCGTCAAGGTGCGGTGGGCAGGCCGGCGTCCGCGGCTGTGGCGGAGCGTCATCGACGAGCTCGAGACCGCCGAGCGGATGACCGCGGGCAACGACGTCCTGACGCTGACGATGTGCGTGAACTACGGCGGCCGGAACGAGATCGTCGACGCCGTGCGGGGCATGGCCGAGGACGTCGCAGCCGGTCGCCTGAAGCCGAGCCAGGTCACCGAGAAGGCCCTGGCGAAGCGGCTGTACGTGCCCGAGATGCCCGACGTCGACCTGTTCCTCCGGAGTTCGGGGGAGCAGCGCACGAGCAACTTCCTGCTGTGGCAGTCCGCCTACGCCGAGATGGTGTTCCTCGACCGGCTCTGGCCGGACTTCCGTCGCACGGACCTGTGGGGTGCGATCGAGGAGTACGCCAGCCGCGACCGACGCTACGGCGGCGCGGTCGACACCCCGACGGCCTAGCCCGAGCCCAAGCCCAAGCCCAAGCCCAAGCCCGAGCCCGAGCCCAAGCCCCCGAGCCCGGCCCGTCAGCCCGGCAGCGGGCCCTCGAGCAGGTGGGCCGCGGAGCGCACCGCGTCGAGCGCCGCACGGACGCTCGGCACCCGCTCGGCGCCGCGGGCGACGACGACCTCGACACGCCGGGCCAGCTCGTCGTCCACGGGGTCGATCGCGACACCGGCGGGGATGACCGTCGTCGCGAGAGCCAGCCGGGGGAGCAGCGCCACCCCGAGCCCGGCGGCGACGAGTCCCACCACCGCGGCGGCGTTGTCCGTCTCGAGCACGATGTCCGGCGTGAACCCCGCGCTCGCGCACGAGGCGAGCAGGTGCCCACGGCACCGCGGGCAGCCCCCGATCCACCGGGCGTCGTGGTGGGACGCGAGGTCCACGACGGTGGAGCCGGCGGTGCGGAGTCGCTCAGAGCCTCCTGGCTCGACCGGCGTCACCAGCGCGAGCGGGTCGCGACCGAGCGCCCGGGTGACGAGGCCCGGGTCCGGGGTGGTCCCGACCTCGTCGCCGACGTAGGTGAAGGTGAGGGCGACGTCGACCTCGCCACCGCGCAGCAGGTCGAGTGCCTCGGGCGGCTCGACCTCGACGTACGAGGTCGTCACGCCGGGCGCCGTCGCGGCGAGCCGGGCGAGCACGGCGGGCACCAGGGCGGAGGACGCGCTCGGGAACCCGGCGAGTCGCACCCGGCCACGGCTGAGTCCGCCGACGGCGTCGAGGTCCTCGCGCGCCGCGGTCAGGGCGGCCTGCACGTGCAGGGCGTGGTCGGCGAGCACCTGGCCGGCGTGGGTGAGCGTGGCCCCGCGTCCGCCGCGCAGCACCAGCGCGTGCCCGAGACGCTGCTCGGCCCGGGCCAGCAGCTGGCTGACGGCCGGCTGGCTCGACCCGAGTGCGGCGGCAGCGCGGGTGATCGACCCGCCGTCGGCCACGGCACGCAGGACCAGGAGCAACTGGGGATCGATCTCGTCCATCATCCGATGTTATCGGTGGCACAACGGATCGGCCCTGGTGTGATGGGTCGGGAACCGGGACGCTGTCCGCATGGACTCCTTCCCCGCCGGCCGCGGCTACCTGGCGGCGTGCACCGCGGGCCTGCCGACCCGCGGCACCCTCGCCGCCCAGCGCGCCGACCTCGACGCGTGGTCGCGGGCCGAGACGTCGCCCGCCCGGTACGGCGCGCTGGTCGAGCAGGGACGTGCGCTCTTCGCCGCGCTGGTCGGCGTCCCGGCGGAGCGCGTCGCGACGGGCTCGCAGACCTCGGTGATGGCCGCGGTCGTCGCCGACGCGCTGCCGGACGGCGCCGAGGTGGTCGTCCCCGACGGCGACTTCAGCTCGGTCGTCTTCCCGTTCCTCGCCCAGGCACACCGCGGCGTCCGGGTCCGGAGCGTCCCGCTGGACCGGCTCGCCGCCTCGGTCGGGCCCGACACCGCCCTCGTCGCGTGGTCCGCGGTGCAGTCCGCCACCGGCGTGGTCACCGACCCCGACCCGGTCGTGGCCGCCGCCCGACGTGTCGGAGCCCTGACCCTCTGCGACCTCACGCAGGCCGCCGGCGTCCTGCCCGTCGACGCCGCCCCGTTCGACGTGACGCTCACGCACACCTACAAGTGGCTCTGCGCTCCGCGCGGCGTCGCGTTCATGACGCTCTCCGACACCGCCCTCGGCCGGCTCCGCCCGGTGCAGGCCGGCTGGTACGCGGGAGCGGACGTGTGGTCCTCCTGCTACGGCCCCGCCATGCACCTGGCCGACGACGCGCGGCGCTTCGACGTCTCGCCGGCCTGGCAGGCGTGGCCCGGTGCCGTGGCCGCGCTCGAGCACGCGGTCGCGCTCGACCAGCAGGCGGTCTGGAGGCACGCCACCGGTCTCGCGGATCGGCTGTGCGACGCCCTCGGGTCGCCTCGGCAGGGTGACGGGCAGGCGATCGTGACGTTCGCGGACGCCGACGGGTCGGCCCTCCGGGCCCTCACCGCCGCGGGGCTCACCGCCTCGGGGCGTGCCGGGCGACTGCGCATCGCGTTCCACCTGTGGAACGACGAGTCCGACGTGACCGACGTCGTGGCCGCACTGGGCGGGGTGGGGCCGGCCACGTCGGCGAGGTGAGCGGGGA
>NZ_QKTA01000008.1:0-148526 GCF_003234395.1 Curtobacterium sp. MCLR17_051 | reverse complement strand
GAGACAGTTTGGGTGGGGGGGGGGGGGGGGGGGTGGGTCCGGCGGGCCTGAGCCGGGGCCGGTGCGGGTCCGGCGGGCCGGGCCGACACGGGTCCGGGCTGCCGACGGGCTGCTCCGGGCTGCCGCCGGACGGGTCCGCCGAGGATGCGCTCCGCCCGGGAAGCGACCGGGACGGTCGGGTGTTGAGGGTACCGTGAACAGGGTGCTGGATGATGCTGCGTCGACGACCGGACCGACCACCGGGGCGGCCGCCGGATCGGTGACCGCAGACGACCTGGACCGCGTCGTCGAGGTGCTCGCGGGCAAGCGGATCGCCGTGCTCTCCGGTGCCGGCCTGAGCACCGACTCCGGCATCCCCGACTACCGCGGTGCCGGGCGGGTGGTGCGCAAGCCGATGACGTTCCAGGAGTTCCTGGCCGACCCCGCGAAGCGCCAGCGCTACTGGGCCGGATCGCACCTGGGCTGGCGGAGCTTCGCGGCCGCCGTGCCGAACGACGGACACCGGGCGCTCGCCGCACTCGAGGACGCCGGGATCGTCGCCGGGGTCATCACGCAGAACGTCGACGGCCTGCACCTGCGCGCCGGCTCCCGCCGCGTCGTCGAGATCCACGGCTCGATGGACCGCGCCGTGTGCCTGCGCTGCGGGCAGGTCTTCTCCCGCTCCGACCTCGCCGCCACCATCGACCGCGAGAACCCCTGGATCGACGAGCCCGGGTCCGTGCAGCTGCAGCCGGACGGCGACGTCGAGATCACCGACGTCGAACGGTTCGTCGTACCCGCGTGCACCGTGTGCGGCGGCGACCTGAAGCCCGACGTCGTCTTCTTCGGCGAGTTCGTGCCGGCCGAGAAGTTCCGCGAGGCCGTGTCGATCGTCGCCGACGCCGACGCACTCCTCGTCGTCGGTTCGTCCCTCACCGTGAACTCGGGCGTGCGGCTGGTCGACCACGCTGCGCGCCGCAAGAACCCGGTGGTCATCGTGAACCGCGGCGAGACCCGCAGCGACCGTCGTGCGGCCGTGAAGCTCGACGCCGGCACCACCGAGACGCTCGTGCACCTGGCGGAGCGGCTCAGCGCGGCGGCGTCGACCGACTAGCGCGGTCGCGGTCGCCGGACGAGCCTGCGCGGTCGCGGTCCTCGGACGGGGCCGCGAGCGCTGCCGCCGGACGGGCCTGCCGTTCGCGTCTGCGAAGATCGACGGGTGACGACCCTCCTGTACCTCGTCCGGCACGGCGAGACCGACTGGAACGCGCAACGCCGCATCCAGGGCTCGACCGACATCCCGCTCAACGACACCGGACGACGGCAGGCCGCCGAGGCCGCCGAGCTCCTGACCCGCCGGCCGTTCGACGCGGTCGTCGCCTCCCCGCTGTCCCGTGCGGCCGAGACGGGCACGATCATCGCCGACCGCCTGGGCCTCGACGCACCGACGACGTACCCGGGCCTGGCCGAGCGCTCGTACGGCGAAGCCGAGGGGCTGACCGACGACGAGGTGTCGGCACGGTACCCGCACGACGACATCCCCGGTCGGGAGTCCCGCTCCGCGCTGCTCGCCCGCGTCACCGAGACGCTCGGTGAGATCGCGGTCCGGTTCGACGCTGGCGTCGTCGTGGTCGCGACCCACGGCGCGGTGATCCGCAGTGTCGTGAACGCCGCTGCCCCCGGCACCGCCGATCGCCGCAACACCCCGATCCGCAACGGGTCCATCCACTCGTTCCGGTGGGACCCCGAGCGCTTCCACGCCGAACTCGTCCGGTTCGACGACCCGATCGACGACGTGTCCGACGCCACCGGAGGGTCCGCGTTCGAGTACCAGAACCCCTTGGAGCGCCGGGGCTGACCGGGGACTAGGCTCCGACGCACCCGCACACCGGGGTGAGGGGAGCCACATGTCCGACGACGGAACCAGCCGACACGGCCAGCACGCCCTCGACCAGCAGGCCGACGACCTCGACCGGGTGTTCGGTCCCGAGACGGCGAGCGTCCCCACCCGCACCCGGGCCCGCACCTGGTTCATCATCGGCGGCAGCACCCTCGCGGTGGTCGCGGTCATCGCCGTGGTGCTCGGCTCGATCATCGGGAGCGTCCAAAACGGCATCGGCGGGGTCTTCCCACGGCCGGACGTGGCGCTCGACCGGTTCGACACGCGGGTGCGTGCGCTGCCCGGCGTCACCGACGTGCGGCACCACGCCCCGTCGAAGACGGCGTTCGCGAGCTACGACGCCATCGCCTCGGTCCGGGCGGACCCGGCGCTCGACACCGCTGCCCGGCGTGACCTGGTCGCCGCCATCAGCCGCGCAGCCGACGAGTCCGGTGGCAACGGTGTCCGCGTCGTCGTGGTCGCCGACCTCGGCAACCTGGAGATCGGCGTCACCGGTGCCGGTGGGGTCGCGGCGAAGCGCCTGGCACTGGCGAACACGCTCGACCACATCGGCGGTGTGACGGAGGTCCGTTGCTCGTGGGAGCGCGGCGGCGACCCGTCCGACGCCGCACGCGACCAGTCGATCGTCGTGCGGACCCCGGGTCGGGGCGCCGCGGTGCCGCCGATCGTGGCGCGGGTCACCGAGGAGACGCAGAAGGTGTTCCCCGGGGCGGACGTGCAGGTCATCGCGCCGGAGTGACGGTGTGGTGGTCGCGCGGGGTGGCGCGGCGGTGGCGCGTCCGACGTGGGACGACACGGTCGACGTCGTACGACATCGACATCGTCGTTCCGCATCGTCACGAACCGCGAACCCGCGCCCCGCACCCGCCCTCAGCCCCGCCGGTCCCCCACGGCCCGCTCGACGGCCCGGACGACCTGCTCCGCCGAGTCCTGCCACCGGAACCGACCGGCACGCTGAATCGACTGCCGCGAGGCCTCGTCCCACCGTTCCTCGACCCGCCGGACGGCCGCGGCAAGGGCGGACGGCGACGCCGGGTCGAAGTACTCCGCCGCCGAGCCGCCGATCTCCCGGAAGATCGGGATGTCACTGACGACGACCGGGGTCCCGACGCCCATCGCCTCGACGAGCGGGATGCCGAACCCCTCGTCGAACGACGCGGTCGCCAGCGCGGTGGCCGAACGGAGCACGGACAGGTACTCCTCGTCGGTGGCGCCGTCGTGGAACACGATCGTCCCCGTGGGAGCCAGCGCCTCGAGCCGTGCACGGTCGGCGTCGGACACCCGCGACATGCAGTGCAGCGTCCAGTCCGCCCCCAGGAGCGGCAGCGCCGCCGCCAGGGTCTCGACGTTCTTGTACGGCATGAACGAGCCCATGTAGACGAGCGAGCGTCCACGTGGCGCTCCGGCCACCCGCGGTGTCGCCGGGTCGGCCGCGTTGTAGGCGACCGTCACGGGTCGCTTCGTCAGCCGGTGCTCGGCGATCAGCCCGGCGGTCGTCTCGGACACCGTCACGACCCCGTCGGCGCCGTTCAGCAGGAACCGCTGCGGCGCCCAGGACAGGTGGAACGCCCGCCAGCCGAGCCGCAGCGGCCACGAGAACTCCCGCGGGGGCGTGCGGTTGCGGTAGTAGATCAGGTCGTGCAGCGTCAGGACGAGCGCGTACCGGCGCCCCCGTGACCCCATCGTCTGCATGGGCGAGAACACCGCGTCGAGCCCGAGCCGGTTGACGCGCCGGGCGACGAGCGGCTCCCCCGCGTCCGTCGGCGCGGGCAGCAGCTCCCACGGCAGGTCCCTCGGCAGCGACTCGAGCTGGCGCTCGTCGCTGACGAGCAGCACGTAGTCGTGCCGGTCCGGCAGGTGCGCGACGACCCCGGCGGTGAACCGGCTGATGCCGTCGTGCCGACCGATCCGCACGTACCGGCAGTCGATACCGATGCGCAGGCGCGTCACGACGCGTCCGCCGTCCGGGAGGCCCGCCCTGCCCCCGACGGTCGGCTGTCCGTCGCGGCCGCGCCGTGTCCAGTGCGTCCATGGCGTCCCGCACGCCCGGTCGTGTCCGCCATCCGGCGGAGCACGGCCGCCGCGGCCGGAGCCGGCGTCTCGTAGTGCACCAGGTGGCCGACCCCCGGGATCACGACGAGCTCGGCGTCACGCAGCCGCTCGGCGAGTGCGCGCTGTTCGGGGACGGCGGTGATGTCGTCGTGCTCGGCCGCGACGAGCAGCACGGGCACGTGGATGCGGTCGGCGTACTCGGAGACGTCGTGGGTGACCGAGGTGCGGAACGCCTCGAGCACGCTCGTGCGGTTCGCGAAGGCCGAGAAGTACCGGTCGTGCTGGTCGTGCACCCATCGGCGGACGGCGGGGTCGTGCGACTTCAGCATCGCGATGCTCATCGCCCGGACGATCGCGCCGTTCCGCAGGATCCCGAGCCCGATCGGCTTCGGCAGGACCGCGCCGGCGCGGTAGTACCCGATCGCGATCGCGGTCCCGACGGCACGCGGTCCCTGCAGTGCCGGGGCCGCGATGGGGTTGACGAGGACGAGCAGCCGGGTGTCGAGCCCGGCGGCGACGGTGGCCGACACCACGATCGACCCGAACGAGTGCCCGAGCACGACTGTGTCGCGGCCGAGCCCGAGCGCGGCGTGGAACCCGGTCAGCCAGGCCACGTAGGCGTCGACGTCCGACACCGGCAGCGGGTCGGACACGCCGAAGCCGGGCAGGTCCGGCACGATCACACGGACACCTTCGAGGTGCGCGGCGATGGTCTCGAGCCCGTGGTGGTCCCCGCGGAACCCGTGCACGGCGAGCACGGTGCGATCCGAGTCCTCGGGCCCGTAGACCCAGTAGTGCGTGGTCCGGCCGTCGACCTGGACGGCCCGGTGCACGACCGGGGTGGCGGCCATCAACGACTGGTACGGGGAGAGCACGGGCGGTTGCATCCGCGCCAGTCTAGGGAGCGAACCGCACGAAACCCCGGACACCCGCAGCATCTCGCGCCTATCGTGTCCGGGGCGGGCCGTCGACCGGTCCGTCGATGACGACGAGGAGCACGGTGACCTTCACAGCCCCGATCCAGCTGCCCGGCCTGACGCTCGACCCGCAGTGGTACAAGCGCTCGGTCTTCTACGAGTGCATGATCCGGTCGTTCGTCGACTCCAATGGAGACGGCATCGGCGACATCCAGGGCGTGATCGGCAAGCTCGACTACCTGCAGTGGCTCGGCGTGGACGCCCTGTGGCTGCCGCCGTTCTTCCAGTCGCCGATGCGCGACGGCGGGTACGACATCGCCGACTACCGGGCGATCCTGCCGGAGTTCGGCACGCTCGACGACTTCCGCGAGCTCGTCACGAAGTCGCACGAGCGGAACATGCGCATCGTGATCGACATGGTGATCAACCACACCAGCGACCAGCACGAGTGGTTCCAGCAGTCCCGCGAGGACCCGGACGGCCCCTACGGCGACTTCTACGTCTGGCGGGACACCGACGAGGACTACTCGAACATCCGCATCATCTTCGTCGACACCGAGGAGTCCAACTGGACCTTCGACCCGGTCCGACGCCAGTTCTTCTTCCACCGCTTCTTCTCGCACCAGCCCGACCTGAACTTCGAGAACCCCGCGGTCATCGAGGCGATCTACGACGTCGTCCGGCACTGGCTCGACATGGGCGTCGACGGGCTCCGGCTCGACGCGATCCCGTACCTGTTCGAATCAGAGGAGGGCAACGGCGAGGGCGAGCCGGAGACCCACGAGTTCATCAAGAAGCTCCGCGCGATGGTCGACGACGAGTACCCCGGGCGTGTGCTCCTGGCCGAGGCCAACCAGTGGCCGCGCGAGACGGCGGCGTTCTTCGGCACCGACGAGGAGCCCGAGTGCCACATGGCGTTCGACTTCCCGGTCATGCCCCGCATCTTCTACTCGCTCCGTGCCCAGCACGCCGCCGAGCTCAAGGCGATCCTGTCCGAGACGCTCGACGTGCCGGCCAGCGCGGCGTGGGGCGTCTTCCTCCGCAACCACGACGAACTCACGCTCGAGATGGTGAGCGAGGAGTACCGACAGGCGATGTACGGCTGGTACGGCTACGACCCGCGGATGCGCTCGAACATCGGTATCCGCCGACGTCTCGCTCCCCTGCTCGACAACTCGCGCGCCGAGCTCGAGCTCATCCACGCGCTGCTGTTCTCGCTGCCCGGTTCGCCGTTCCTGTACTACGGCGACGAGATCGGGATGGGCGACAACATCTGGCTGCCGGACCGTGACTCCTCGCGCACGCCGATGCAGTGGACGCCGGACCGCAACGCCGGCTTCTCCACCGCCGACCCGGGCAAGCTCTACCTGCCCGTCGTCCAGTCGCTCGTGTACAACTACGCGCAGGTGAACGTCGAGGCGCAGCTCGCCCAGTCGCGCTCGCTGCTGCACTGGGTCCGGAACGTCATCCACACGCGCAAGGCCCACCCGGTGTTCGGCCTCGGCTCCCTGCGCGTGCAGGAGACCTCGAACGACTCGGTGCTCGCCTTCGTCCGCTCGTGGGAGGGCTCCGGGCAGCAGTTCGGCCCGTCCGCCGAGGACGTCCTGTGCGTGTTCTCGTTCGCGACGAACCCGACCTCGGTCACGATCTCCGCTCCGGAGTTCGCGGGGCGCCCGCTCTACGACCTGTTCGGCGGCAGCTCGTTCCCGTCGTTCGACGAGGACGGCACCGTCACGCTCACCATGGGCACGCAGTCGTTCTACTGGCTGCACGTCGGCGCGCCGACCCGGTAGTCGGGGGTGTCGGTGCGTCCCGTTAGCCTGACCGCGTGACGTTCCCCACAGCACAGCTCGACGCGCCCGCTCCGTCCCAGGACCTCACGGGTCGGCCCTGGTGGCACGCGCTGGGCGTCTTCGACCTCGAGACAACCGGGGTCGACGTCGAGACGGCCCGCATCGTCACCGCCCACGTCGGGCTCATCGACATGACCGGGGCCTCCATCGTCGAGGGTGCCTGGATCGCGGACCCCGGCGTCCCGATCCCGGAGGGCGCCGCCGCCGTGCACGGCTACACCACCGAGCGTGCCCAGGCCGAGGGACGCCCTGCGGCCGAGGTCGTCGCCGAGATCATCGCCGCGATCGAGGCCGTGTTCGCCCGGGGCATCCCCCTGGTGATCTACAACGCCCCGTACGACCTCACCGTCCTCGACCGCGAAGCGAAGCGGCACGGGTTCGCCTCCCCCGTCATCGGCAACGTCGTCGACCCGCTGGTGATCGACAAGGCGCTCGACACCTTCCGCAAGGGCAAGCGCACGCTTGAGGCCGCGTCCGAGCTCTACGGCGTCACGCTCGACGACGCGCACGACGCCGGAGCCGACGCGATCGCTGCCGGGCGTGTCGCCCAGGCGATCGCCGGCAAGTACCCGGACGAGCTCGGCATCTCCGCCGAGGAACTCCACCGCAAGCAGGTCGGCTGGTGCGCCGAGCAGGCCACCTCGTTCCAGGACTACATGCGCAAGAAGCGCGACCCGACGTTCACCGCCGACGGCCGCTGGCCCCACCGCAACGGCGCCTGATCCCGCGCTGCCCCCCTCGTAAAGCACCGGTGTTCGCGCACCGAACACCCGCAGACCGCGGTGTGACGCGCGAACACAGGTGTCCCGCGTCCCTGGGTCACCGGCAGCCGTGGACACCGCACAACGCGAACGGGCGGCCCTCCCGGAGGAGGACCGCCCGTGGGCGTTGCGTGGGGGCTGCTTACTTGCTGAAGCCCTTGAAGCGCTGGTTGAACTTCTCGACGCGACCGGCCGAGTCGAGGATGCGCTGCTTGCCCGTGTAGAACGGGTGCGAAGCGGACGAGATCTCGACGTCGATGACCGGGTAGGTCGCACCGTCGAGCTCGATGGTCTTGTCGCTGTTCGCGGTCGAACGCGTCAGGAACGTCTCACCGGAGGCCAGGTCGCGGAAGACGATGGCGCGGTACTCGGGGTGGGTGTCGGTCTTCATGGAGATTCCTCGATAGCGGTGATGGGATTGCGCGAACTGCGCGGGAAGTCGTCGGCTTGCGCCAGCCGTCCACGATACCAGAGAGACGGCGGGATCGCAGCGCTACGCGGCGCGTGCCGTGTAGCGACCGGCGTCCTTGGTGACCGAGAGGTCGATGCCGAACGCCTCGGTCAGGGTCTGGTCCGTCAGGACCTCGTCGATGGGGCCTGCGGCCTGCACGTGGCCGTCGGCGAGCACGAGCGCGTGGGTGAACCCGGCCGGGATCTCCTCGACGTGGTGGGTCACGATGACGATGGCCGGCGAGTCCGCGCTCTGGGCGTAGCCGCCGAGAGTGCGGACGAGGCTCTCACGGGCACCGAGGTCGAGCGACGCGGCCGGTTCGTCGAGGAACAGGATCTCCGGGTCGGTCATCACGGCACGGGCGATCTGCACGCGCTTCTGCTCGCCGTCGCTCAGGTCGCCGAACGTGCGGTCGGTGAAGGACCCCAGGCCCCACTCCTCGAGCACGCGCTGCGCACGGCGGACGTCGAGCTCCTCGTACTCCTCGTTCCAGCGGCCCGTCACCGAGTACGCCGCGGTGAGCACGACGTCGATGACCTTCTCGGTCACCGGGATGCGACGGGCCAGCGCGGTCGACGCGAAGCCGATGCGCGGGCGGAGCTCGAACAGGTCGGCGCCGCCGAGTTCGGTCCCGAGCACCTCGACGTCACCCGAGGTCGGGAACGTCTGGGCGCCGGCGACCTGCAGCAGCGTCGTCTTGCCGGCGCCGTTCGCGCCGAGCACGACCCAGCGTTCGTCGTCCTGCACCTCCCACGAGATCGCGTCGAGGATGGTGGCCCCGTTGCGGACCACGGAGACGTCTGACAAGCGCACGACCGAGGGCATGCGACCAGCCTACGGGTTCTGGCCGAGCACCCGGTCGTAGACCTGCCGTGTCCTGGTGGCGATCGCGTCCCAGGTGAACTCGGTCTCGACACGGAGCCGTCCGGCGCGTCCCATGAGCTTCGCCAGCCCCTCGTCGGCGAGCACCTCGGTGAGGGTCGCGGCGAGGTCGGCCACGAAGCGGTCGGGGTCGGTCGGGGTGCCGGTGCCGTCCTGCACCTGGTCGATCGGGACGATGCGACCGGTGAGCCCGTCGGCGACGACCTCGGGGATGCCCCCGGTGCCGGTGCCGACGACCGGGATGCCGCACGCCATGGCCTCGAGGTTCACGATGCCGAGCGGCTCGTACACCGACGGGCACACGAACACGGTGCCCGAGGACAGCACGTTCACGATCTCCTCGTGCGCGAGCATCCGGTCGATCCAGACGACGCCTTCGCGTTCCGCGCGGAGGCCCTCGACGAGCTCGGTGACCTCGGCCAGGATCTCGGGGGTGTCCGGCGCGCCGGCGCACAGCACGATCTGCACGTCCGACGGCAGCGACGCCACGGCGCGGAGCAGGTACGGCAGGCCCTTCTGGCGGGTGATGCGTCCGACGAACACGACGCTCGGGCGCGTCGGGTCGATGCCGAGGGCGCGCACGGCGTCCTCGTCGACGGTCGGCTTCCACGCGTCGATGTCGATGCCGTTGTAGACGACGTGGACCTTCGCGGGGTCGATCGACGGGTACGAGCGCAGGATGTCCGCACGCATGGCCTTCGAGACCGCGATGACGCCGTCGGCGTGTTCGAACGCCTCGCGCTCCATCCAGCTGGACAGGCGGTAGCCGCCGCCGAGCTGCTCGGCCTTCCACGGGCGGAGCGGCTCGAGGCTGTGGGCGGTCACGATGTGGGGGATGCCGTAGGTCAGCTGCGCGATCCGGCCCGCGGAGTTCGCGTACCAGGTGTGCGAGTGCACGAGGTCGGCGCCCTCGACGTCGGCCGCGATGGCCACGTCGGTGCCCAGGGCCTGCAGCGCGCCGTTCGCCTGGCCGAGGCCGTCCGGGGTCCGGTAGCCCCACACGTCGGGTTCGTCACGGAAGGCCCCGAAGGCCCGGACACGGACTTCCGTGTCCGTCCCCGACCGCAACGCGGCGGTGAGTTCGGACACGTGGACACCCGCTCCGCCGTAGACCTCCGGCGGATACTCCCTGGTCAGCAGATCGACTCGCACTGGTTCAACGTAACCGGTTCCCAGTGCTGACGCCTACTGTGAGCGGCATGGCACCAAAGAAGGTCTTCGGCATCGTGCTCGCCGGCGGCGAGGGCAAACGACTCATGCCGCTCACGGCCGATCGCGCGAAGCCCGCCGTCCCGTTCGGCGGCAACTTCCGTCTCATCGACTTCGCACTGTCGAACCTGGTCAACTCCGGTCTGCAGAAGATCGTCGTCCTGACCCAGTACAAGTCGCACAGTCTCGACCGGCACGTCGCGGAGACGTGGCGCATGGAGGGGCTGCTCGGCTCCTACGTCGCGTCCGTCCCCGCGCAGCAGCGGCTCGGCAAGCGCTGGTTCGCCGGCTCGGCCGACGCGATCCTGCAGTCGCTCAACCTGCTGCGCGACGAGCGACCCGACATCGTGGTCGTCGTCGGTGCGGACCACGTGTACCGGATGGACTTCCACCAGATGGTCGAGGCGCACATCGCGTCCGGCCGCAGTGCGACGGTGGCGGCGATCCGTCAGCCGATCGGGCTCGCCGACCAGTTCGGCGTGATCCAGGTGGCCGATGACGACCCCACGAAGATCGAGGCGTTCCTCGAGAAGCCGAAGGACGCCGTCGGCCTGGCCGACTCCCCCAGCGAGATCCTGGCCTCGATGGGCAACTACGTGTTCAACGCGGACGCCCTCGTCGACGCGGTCCTGCGGGACGGCCAGCTCGAGACGTCCGCGCACGACATGGGCGGCGACATCGTCCCCGACTTCGTCAACCGCGGCGACGCCGGCGTGTACGACCTGCAGCGCAACGAGGTCCCCGGTTCCACCGACCGCGACAAGTACTACTGGCGCGACGTGGGCACGATCGACTCGTTCTTCGACGCCCACATGGACCTCATCGCGCCGGTCCCGGTCTTCAACCTGTACAACCAGGACTGGCCGATCTTCAACCAGCAGACGAACCTGCCGCCGGCGAAGTTCGTCCGCGACGCGAACGGCAACACCGGGTCCACGGTGGACTCGCTCGTGTCGCTCGGCTGCCTGGTGTCGGGTGCGCAGGTCGAGCGCAGCATGATCGGGCCCTGGTGCTCGATCGACTCCGGCGCGAAGGTCCTCGACTCGATCGTGTTCGAGCGCGCCACCATCGGCGCCGGCGCGGTCGTCAACCGCGCCATCCTCGACAAGGACGTCGTCATCGCACCGGGCGCGCAGGTCGGCGTCGACCGCGAGGCCGACGAGGCACGCGGCTTCACCGTCACCGAATCCGGCATCACCGTGGTCGGCAAGGGCGTCCGCGTCGACGCGTAGACACGACGAACAGGCAAGCACCCGGGGCGCAGCCCCGGACGGACGGCCCGGAGGCACGGCTCGCGTCACGGACGCGGCCGTGCCTTCCGTCAGTCGGTACCGTTGGTTCGTGCCCCGCTTCCTCGTCGTCCTCGATGCCGATTCCACGCTCCTCGAGGACGAGGTGATCGAACTGCTCGCCGACAGCGCCGGGACCCGGCCACAGGTGGCGGCGATCACGGAGCGCGCCATGCGCGGGGAACTCGACTTCGCCGAGAGCCTCCGGGAGCGTGTCGCGACCCTTGCGGGCCTCCAGGCAGACGTCTTCGTCCGCGCACAGCAGGCGGTCCGTGTGACGCGGGGCGCCGACCAGCTCGTCCGTGGGGTGCACGCCGCAGGCGGCACCGTCGGCGTGGTGTCGGGCGGGTTCCACGAGGTGCTCGACCCGTTCGCCGAGCAGCTCGGCCTCGACCACTGCCGGGCGAACCGCCTCGAGGTCACCGACGGCGTGCTCACCGGCCGCGTGCTCGGCGACGTGGTCGACGCGCACGCCAAGGCCGTCGCGCTCCGCGAGTGGGCGGACGCCGACGGGGTCGACCCGGCACGGACCATCGCCATCGGCGACGGCGCGAACGACCTCGAGATGATGCGCGTCGCCGCGCTGTCGGTGGCGTTCGACGCGAAGCCGCGCGTGCGGGAGCAGGCGGACGTCGCGGTCGTCGACCGCGACCTGTCCGCCGTGCTCGCGACGCTCGGCCTGCGCGGCTGATCAGTCCGAGGGCTAGTGGCCCATCCCGAGGCCGCCGTCGACCGGGATGATCGCACCGGAGACGTACCCGGCGCCGTCGCTCGCCAGGAACAGCGTGGCGTCGGCGACGTCGTCGACCGTGCCGTAGCGGGCGGCCGGGATCGCCTTCTTGAACTCGGCCTGCAGCTCCTCGGAGAGTGCGGCGGTCATGTCCGTCTGGATGAAGCCGGGCGCCACGACGTTGGCGGTGATGCCGCGCGAACCGAGCTCACGCGTGATCGACCGGGCCATGCCGACCAGGGCGGCCTTCGAGGACGCGTAGTTGACCTGGCCGATCTGGCCGTAGGCGCCCACGACGCTCGACATCAGCACGATGCGGCCGAACTTGGCCTTCATCATGCCCTTCGTGGCGCGCTTGACGACGCGGAAGGTGCCCGTGAGGTTCGTGTCGACCACGCTGGTGAAGTCGTCCTCGGACATGCGGAGGAGCAGCTGGTCGTTCGTGATGCCGGCGTTCGCGACGAGGACCTCGATCGGACCGAGCTCGGCCTCGACCTGCGTGAACGCGGCGTCGACGGAGGCCGTGTCGGTGATGTCGGCCTGCACCGTCAGCGCGCCCGCGGGACCACCCTGACCGCTGCGCGACGTCACGGCAACCCGGTGGCCGGCGGCGACGAACCGCTCGGCCAGTGCGTGGCCGATGCCGCGGTTGCCGCCGGTGATGAGGACGGTACGGGGGGTGCTCATGGTCGCTCCGTTCGGTGGGATCTGCTCGGCACGCGGTGCCGGGGACCCGGCGGACACGCCCGGACGAGCGTACCGGAGCGGACCACCCCGCCGGTTCGCGCGCGGCGCACCCACGATCGGTCCGGCGGGATTAGGCTTGGCCACGGGTAGACGGAGACCATCTGTATGAAGAGCACGCACACGAGCATCACGTCGCTGCCGGACACACCGGAGCAGGACCGGGCGCACCGCCTGTCCCGCTACGTCTGGCAGATGGCCATCCGAGTGGTCCTCTTCATCTCCGCCGTGCTCGTGTACTCGATCTGGCACTCGTGGCTCGCGGTCATCCCGATCGTCCTGGCCGCGGTGATCCCCTGGGTGGCCGTCGTCATCGCGAACGCCGGCAGCCGGACCGAGAGCGACATGATCTCCCCCGCCGGGTCCATCGAGCTCTACGACGCCGTCGACCCGCGTCTCCGCGAACAGCAGGAGGACGCCCGGGCCCAGGCCTACCGCGACGAGCAGGACCGCCTCCGCCAGCAGGCGCAGCACGCGCAGGACGAGTGGCAGCGCAACGGCGACCGATCGAAGATGTGGGGACCCCGCTGATGGGTGCGACGTTCGACCTGCAGACCGAACCCGGATCCACCCCGGTGTGCTCGCGTGCCGGCTGCGTGTCGACGGCCGGGTGGCGTGTGAACTGGCGCAATCCCCGGATCCACGCGATCGACCGCGTGAAGATCTGGGCCGCGTGCGAAGAACACCGCGACTTCCTGGCCGACTACCTGCGGTCCCGCTCCTTCCCGGTGCGCGTCACCGGCATGCACGAGGACGTCGACCACCTCGACGACGAGCGCGAGTCGACGGCGGCGCCGAAGAACGACGTCGGGGTGCGCTCCACCGGCACCTCGCGATGACCGACGGCTTCGACCCGCAGTCCCGGTACGGCCGCAAGCACGCCGCCAAGTTGCAGCGCGCCGCCGCGGAGTCCGGCTCGACCGACGACGTCAGGTCGGGCCCGTCCGGTCGGGACCCCCACGAACCGTTCGTCGGCTGGCGCTTCGTCCGGAGCCGCCGCTGGCTCGGCTACTTCGCGATCGCCGTCGCCTTCGCCATCGTGTGCGCACTGTTCGGCATGTGGCAGTGGGACCGCCGCAACGAGGCCGTCCGGCAGAACGAGCAGGTCGCGCAGAACTACGACCACACCCCCGTCACCCTCGACCGGGCGCTGCCGAAGGCCTCGAGCTGGCAGGACGAGCAGGAGTGGCTCCGGGTCTCCGTGACCGGCCGCTACGACGTCGACTCGCAGCTGCTCGTGCGCAACCGCGTGCACAACGGGCAGCCCGGGTTCGAGGTCCTGACGCCCCTGGTCACGTCAGAGGGCCGCGCCTTCATCGTCGACCGCGGGTGGGTCCCGACCGGCAACGCCCAGGACGCCCCCGACCACGTGCCCGCTCCCCCGTCGGGCGAGGTCACCGCGATCGTCCGCCTGCAGCAGAGCGAACCGCGCATCCCCGGCCGCTCCGACCCGAAGGACACCGACCAGGTGCAGTCGGTGACCCTGGCCGACGTGGCGGAGAAGGTCGACGACCCGATCTGGACCGGTGCGTACGGGCAGCTCGCCTCCGAGTCCCCCGCACCGACCGAGGCACGCCCGCTCGGCTGGGAGCGTCCCAATGCGGACACCGGGCTGCACCTGAGCTACTTCATCCAGTGGTTCCTGTTCGCCGCCGGGGGGTTCGGCTTCCTGGCGTACGTGATGGTGCAGGAGTACCGGAACCTCAACCAGGACGACCCCGAGGAGCGCGAGCGCGCCCTCGAGCGCGAACGCCGCAAGAACGCGAAGCCGAAGACCGACGCCGAGATCGAGGACGAGCTCATCGCGTCACGTCGCTGACGCGCGGCCGTGGCGCGGCTGAGGCGCGGCCGTGGGTGCGCGTCGGCGCACCGTGGGCACCTCGCAACCCCGTGCGCGCTTCCGCGCACCGTGCAGCGCCACAAGCGGACACCCAGCACGCAACGCCGCACCGGATGGCGAACGCGGCACCGTGCGGCCTCGAGGCGCGACGCACGACCGGCACCGCGCCTCCAGACCGCACCGTGCGGACCTCGCAACCCCGTGCGCGCTTCCACGCACCGTGCAGCGCCACAAACGGGCACCCAGCACACAACGCCGCACCGGATGGCGAACGCGGCACCGTGCGCACGTCGCAACCTCGTGCGCGCTTCCGCGCACCGTGCAGGGCCACAAACGGGCACCCAGCACGCAACGCCGCACCGGATGGCGAAACGGGCACCGTGCGGACGGGAGGCGCGACGCGCGACCGGCACCGCGCCTCCAGACCGCACCGTGCGGACCTCGCAACCCCGTGCGCGCTTCCGAGCACCGTGCAGCACCACAAACGGCCACCCAGCACGCAACGCTGCACCGGACCGCGAACGCGGCACCGTGCGGACGGGCCTCGCCCGACCACACGCGCGGCAGCTAGGCGAGCTCGATGAGCTCCGCGTAGTCCTTGTTCCAGTGGTCCTCGGTGCCGTCCGGCAGCAGCAGGACGCGCTCGGGGTTGAGCGCCTCGACCGCGCCGGCGTCGTGGGACACCAGGACGACCGCACCCTCGAAGCCGGCCAGGGCGTTGAGGATCTCCTCGCGCGAAGCCGGGTCCAGGTTGTTCGTCGGCTCGTCGAGCAGCAGGACGTTCGCGCCGGAGACCACGATCATCGCGAGCGACAGACGGGTCTTCTCGCCACCGGACAGGACGCCGGCCTTCTTGTAGCCGTCGTCACCGGTGAACAGGAACGAGCCGAGAACCCGGCGAGCCTCGGTCTCGTTGAGGTCCGTCGACGCCGACACCATGTTCTCGATCACGGTGCGGTTGATGTCGATGTTCTCGTGCTCCTGCGCGTAGTAGCCGATGCGCAGACCGTGACCGGGCTGGATCTCGCCCGTGTCGGGCTGGTCGGCTCCCGCCAGGATGCGCAGCAGCGTCGTCTTGCCCGCACCGTTGAAGCCGAGGATGACCACACGCGAACCGCGGTCGATCGCCAGGTCGACACCCGCGAAGATCTCGAGCGACCCGTACGACTTCGACAGCCCCTCGGCCATCAGCGGGGTGCGGCCGCACGGGGCCGGCGTGGGGAAGCGGATCTTCGCGACCCGGTCGGCGACACGCTCGTCCTCGAGGCCGGCGAGCAGCTTGTCGGCACGCGCGACCATCTGGTGCGCGGCCGCGGCCTTCGACGCCTTCGCACCGAAGCGGGCGGCCTGGTCCTTGAGCGTGGCGGCCTTCTTCTCGGCGCCCGCGCGCTCCTTGCGACGGCGCTCCTCGTCGGCGACGCGCTGCCGCTGGTAGAGCTTCCAGCCCATGTTGTAGATGTCGATGGTCTGGCGGTTGGCGTCGAGGTAGAAGACGCGGTTCACGACCTCGTCGACGAGCTCGACGTCGTGGGAGATGATGATGACGCCACCGGGGTAGGTCTTCAGGTGCTCGCGGAGCCACACGACCGAGTCGGCGTCGAGGTGGTTGGTCGGCTCGTCGAGGATCATCGTCTCGGCATCCGAGAACAGGATCCGGGCGAGCTCGATGCGGCGGCGCTGACCACCCGAGAGCGTCTTGAGCTGCTGGTCGAGGATGCGGTCGGGCAGCTTCAGGTTCGAGGCGATCGACGCCGCCTCGGCCTCGGCCGCGTAGCCACCGAGCGCGTTGAACTGGTCGTCGAGGCGGCTGTAGCGTCGCATCGCCTTCTCGGCAACGGCCGCGTCGTCGCTCGCCATGTCGAGCGTGGCGAGGCGGATGCCCTCCACGAGCTCACCGAGCCCACGGGCGTCGAGGATGCGCTTCCGCGCGGTCTCCTCCGGGTCGCCGGAACGCGGGTCCTGCGGCAGGTAGCCGATCTCCCCGCCGCGGTCGATCGTGCCGCCGTTGGGCTGCGTCTCGCCCGCGAGGGCCTTGGTCATCGTCGTCTTCCCCGCGCCGTTGCGGCCGACGAGTCCGATCTTGTCGCCCTTCTCGACACGGAAGGACACGTCTTCCATGAGGAGACGAGCTCCGACGCGGATCTCGAGTTCGTGCACGGCAAGCACAGTGGACGTCCAATCAGTTGGTGGGTTTGCACAACGGTGTGTGCGTGAGGTGCACCGCTACGCTGACGGGACCGATGGTTCCGAACGGAACCAGCAGTCCATTCTAGGAGAATCCATGACGAACGCCACCGGGTTCGCTCCCCGCGCAGTCCTCGCCGACCGTCTGCGCACGCACGGGCTGGCCACCGACGCCGCCCTCGTCGCCGGCGGAGCCCTGTTCACCGCCGCAATGGCGCAGCTCGAGGTCCCGATGTGGCCGGTCCCGATCACCGGGCAGACGCTGGCCGTCGTGCTCGTCGGCGCGACCCTCGGCGCACGCCGCGGCATGCTCTCGCTGCTCGTCTACGCCGTCGCCGGACTCGCGGGTGCCCCGTTCTTCGCCGACATGCAGGGCGGCCTGCAGGCCCTGGCCCTGCCGAGCTTCGGGTACGTCATCGGCTTCATCCCCGCCGCCGGGCTCGTCGGCTGGCTCGCCCGTCGCAACTGGGACCGCCACGTCGGCCGCGCCGCGGTCGCGATGCTGCTCGCGAGTGCGATCCCGTTCGTGACCGGCCTGCCGTACCTGGCCGTGGCGCTCGGCCAGCTCGGCGCCCCGAACGACGTCCAGTCGGTGCTCGCCGCCGGCCTGTACCCGTTCATCGTCGGTGGCATCGCCAAGGCCCTCATCGCCGCCGGCATCCTGCCGCTCGCGTGGAAGGCCGTCGGTCGTCGCTGAGGCTTCGCACGAGAACGGCCCCGCACCTGATCGGTGCGGGGCCGTTCTGCGTCCGGTGCGGGGATGAACAGTCCGTGCGGTGCCGGGCCGGGGTTTCGGTCGGTCACGACTCCCCGCCACCCGGACGCCGAGTGGTCGCATTCCGTCGCCTGGAGCGCTGTCAGCCGACAGAACGTGACCACTCGGCGGACTTGAGCGGGCGGTCACGACCACTGAGCGGCGCACCCCGCGCGTGGCGTGCGCACAGACGGACGGGAGGCGCGGTGCCAGCTGGCACCGCGCCTCCCGTCCGTGGTGGGTCGCGACTAGATCGCGAACCCGAGGGCGCGCATCATCTCGCGTCCGTCGTCGGTGATCCGTTCCGGACCCCACGGCGGCATCCAGACCCAGTTGATCCGGAAGGCGTCCACGATGCCGTCGAGAGCGTTCGCGGTGTCACCCTCGATGACGTCGGTCAGGGGGCAACCGGCGCTCGTGAGCGTCATGCTGATGACGAGCGCGTTGGCGTCGTCGTCCCAGGCGAGGTCGTAGATCAGGCCGAGGTCGACGATGTTCACGCCGAGTTCCGGGTCCTGGACCTCCTTCAGGCCCTCGACGACCTCGTCGAACTTGTCGGGAGCGAGTGCGGCGATCATCAGGCCTGCGCCTCGGCGGCGGCGACCTGCACGTAGCGGTCGTAGCCCTCGTTCTCGAGGCGGTCGGCCAGCTCGGGGCCGCCCTGCTCCGCGATCTTGCCGGCGACGAACACGTGCACGAAGTCCGGCTTGATGTAGCGGAGGATGCGCGTGTAGTGCGTGATGAGCAGCACACCGAGGCCGGTCGCGGCCTTGGCGCGGTTGACGCCCTCGGAGACGATCTTCAGCGCGTCGACGTCGAGGCCGGAGTCGGTCTCGTCGAGGACCGCGAACTTCGGCTTGAGGAGCTCGAGCTGCATGATCTCGTGGCGCTTCTTCTCGCCACCGGAGAAGCCCTCGTTGACGTTGCGCTCGGCGAACGACGAGTCCATCTTCAGGTCAGCCATCGACTGGCGGAGTTCCTTGATCCATCCACGCAGCGCCGGAGCCTCGCCGTCGATCGCCGTCTTGGCGGTGCGCAGGAAGTTCGACACCGTGACGCCGGGGATCTCGACCGGGTACTGCATCGCCAGGAACATGCCGGCACGGGCACGCTCGTCGACGCTCATCGCGAGGACGTCCTCGCCGTCGAGGGTGATCGTGCCACCGACGACGTTGTACCGCGGGTGACCGGCGATGGTGTACGCCAGGGTGGACTTGCCGGAGCCGTTCGGCCCCATGATCGCGTGGATCTCGCCCTCGTTGATGGTGAGGTCGACACCCTTCAGGATCTCCTTGGTGCCCTGATCGGTGTCGATCGAGACCTTGAGGTCACGGATTTCCAGAGTGGACATTGCGTTCCTTCGGTTGCAGCTGTGTGCGGCGTCAGCCGCGGGAAGTGTTGGGGGTGCTCAGTCGACCGGGACGACGTCCTGCACGTCGACGTAGACGTCGCCGTCGCGGACCTCGACCCGGAAGACCGGGACGGGCTCGTAGGCCGGGAAGTTCTGCGGCTTGCCGGTGGCCAGCGAGAAGCGGGACCCGTGGGCCCAGCACTCCAGCGAGTCACCCTCGACGAAGCCCTCGGCCAGCGAGATGTCGCCGTGCGTGCAGGTGTCGCCGATGGCGTGGACCGTGCCGGACGAGTCCTTCACGATCGCGACCGCCGTGCCGCCGACGACCACCCGCATCGGGCTGTCCACCGCGATGTCGGCTTCGGCGCAGACCTTCTCGGCCATCAGGCGGTGGCCTCCGCGCCGTCGGACTGCCCTGCGGCAGCCTGTGCGTCGCCCGCCTCGGCCGGTGCGGCGATGACCGAACGGCCCTCGGCCAGCTCCTGCTCGACCGCGGCGATGAGGCGTTCCTCGAGCTCGGGCGCACCGATCTTCTGGATGACCTCGACCAGGAAGCCGAGCACGACGAGGCGCCGCGCTTCTTCTTCCGGGACTCCGCGGGACTGCAGGTAGAACAGCTGCTCGTCGTCGAAGCGACCGGTCGCACTCGCGTGGCCGGCGCCCTCGATGTTGCCCGTCTCGATCTCGAGGTTCGGGATGCTGTCGGCACGGGTGCCGTCCGTCAGCACGAGGTTGCGGTTCTGCTCGTACGAGTCGGTGCCGTCGCCGGCGCGGCCGATCAGGACGTCACCGATCCAGACGGTGTGCGCGCCCTGGCCCTGCAGCGCGCCCTTGTAGTTGACCCGACCGCGCGTGTTCGGCGCGTCGTGGTTCACGTAGACCTGCTGCTCGATGTACTGGCCGGCGTCGGCGAAGTACACGCCGTACATCTCCGTGTCGGCGCCCTGCGCACCGAGGTGCGTGGAGGGGTTGACGCGGATGACGTCGCCGCCGAGCGAGACCACGACGTGCTTGAGGAAGGCATCGCGGCCGACCTCCGCGAAGTGGGTCGAGACGTGCACGGCGTCGTCATCCCAGTCCTGCAGGCTGACGACGGTCAGTCGTGCGTTCTGCTGCGCGACGATCTCGATGTTCTCGCTCAGCAGGGCGCTGCCGCGGTTGTCGAGCACGACGATGCCCTGGGAGTTCGGCTCGGCCGTGATCACCGTGTGCGCAGCGCGGGGCTGCGACCCGAAGTCGGAACGGGTCACCGTGATGAACTCGTGCGCCTCGGTGGCCTTGATCGTGATCGCCAGGACCGCGTCACGCGCGGTCCAGGCTGCGGCCGAGGCGCGGTCCTCGGGCAGGCCGGCGGAGCCGACGCGGGGGTCGTCGCTGCGACCCCACTCGACGTCGGCGCCCTCGGACTGGCGGGCGAGGTACGGGTAGGCGGATCCGTCGAGCGCGCCGTCCAGCAGCGGCTGGAGCTTGGCGAGCGGCGCGAACTTCCAGTTGACCTCTCGGCCGGTGACCTTCGGGAACGCCTCGACGTCGCCGGACTGGAACCGCTCGGAGCGGGTCTGGACCGGCACCTTCTTGTCGGGGGCGTCCCAGCCGCCGTCGGAGTGGGCTCCGGCGCCGTGCTGGGTGCCGCCCTGCGCTGCGGCAGCGGGCTCGATCGGCTGGTCGATGTGGGGAGGGGTGGTGCTGGACATCTAGCCGACGGATCCTTCCATGCTCATCTCGATGAGCTTGTTGAGTTCGAGTGCGTACTCCATCGGGAGTTCGCGGGCGATCGGCTCGATGAAGCCACGGACGATCATCGCCATCGCCTCGTCCTCGGCCATGCCGCGGGACATGAGGTAGAAGAGCTGCTCCTCGCTGACACGCGAGACCGTGGCCTCGTGTCCCAGCTGCACGTCGTCGACACGGATGTCGATCGCCGGGTAGGTGTCGCTCCGGCTGATCGTGTCGACCAGCAGGGCGTCGCAGCGCACGGTGTTGGCGGCGTGGTGCGCGCCCGGGTCGACCCGGACCTCGCCGCGGTAGCCCGCACGACCGCCACCACGGGCGATCGACTTCGAGACGATCGACGACGTCGTGTACGGCGCCATGTGGATCATCTTCGCGCCGGCGTCCTGGTGCTGACCGGGGCCCGCGAAGGCGACGGAGAGCGTCTCGCCCTTGGCGTGCTCGCCGGCGAGGTAGATCGACGGGTACTTCATCGTGACCTTGGACCCGATGTTGCCGTCGATCCACTCCATCGTCGCGCCCTCGTGTGCGATCGCACGCTTGGTGACGAGGTTGTAGACGTTGTTCGACCAGTTCTGGATCGTCGTGTACCGAACGCGGGCGTTCTTCTTCACGATGATCTCGACGACCGCCGAGTGCAGCGAGTCGGACTTGTAGATCGGGGCGGTGCAGCCCTCGATGTAGTGGACGTACGAGTCCTCGTCCGCGATGATCAGCGTCCGCTCGAACTGGCCCATGTTCTCGGTGTTGATCCGGAAGTAGGCCTGCAGCGGGATCTCGACGTGGACGCCCTTCGGGACGTAGACGAACGAGCCACCGGACCAGACGGCCGTGTTCAGCGCGGCGAACTTGTTGTCGCCGGCCGGGATCACGGTGCCGAAGTACTCCTCGAACAGCTCCGGGTGCTCACGGAGCGCCGTGTCGGTGTCCATGAAGATGACGCCCTGCTGCTCCAGGTCCTCGCGGATCTGGTGGTAGACGACCTCGGACTCGTACTGCGCGGCGACGCCGGCGACGAGGCGCTGACGCTCGGCCTCGGGGATGCCGAGCTTCTCGTAGGTCGCACGGATGTCCTCGGGGAGGTCCTCCCACGACTGCGCCTGCTTCTCCGTGGAGCGCACGAAGTACTTGATGTTGTCGAAGTCGATGCCCGTCAGGTCGGCACCCCACGTCGGCATCGGCTTGCGGCCGAAGAGCGACAGCCCCTTGAGGCGGTTCTTCAGCATCCACTCGGGCTCGTCCTTGAGGTTCGAGATGTCGGTGACGACCTCTTCCGAGATCCCACGACGGGCGGAGGACCCTGCCGAGTCGGAGTCGGACCAGCCGAACTCGTATTGGCCGAGCCCTTCGAGCTCGGGACGGTCGATGAGCACGTCGGACATGGTCTCCTCGTTTCCTTCTCGCGGGACAGCGTTACAGGTGTGAACCCGTGGCGTCTGGACGCCATTCCACCGCGGACCGCTGACATGCGGACCGGGTGCTGCTCCCTCGCAACGACAATGGTTCCACGCAGTCCGTGGGTTGATCGGCGATCTCGGCCCATTCGGAGCCGGCGCCTGCCTAGACTTGACTGCTGCTGAACCCTCGAATCCTACAGGTTCACTGCACGGAACAACAGGAAGGCACCACCCTCGTGACACGCGTCGGATCCCCCGTCGAGCAGGATCTCCGGACCGGACGGTGGTGGTCGCTCCCCCGCGTGGTCGACCGTCGCGTGGTCGCACTGGCCTGGGCGTCCTTCGTGGTCGAGGTCGTGCTGATCGGCACCGGAGGCCTGGTACGCCTCACCGCCTCGGGCCTCGGATGCCCCACCTGGCCCAAGTGCACGGCGGATTCGCTCGTCTCCACGCCGGAGATGGGCATCCACGGCATCATCGAGTTCGGCAACCGACTGCTGACCTTCGTGCTCGTGATCGTGGCCGTCGCGATGTTCCTCGCGGTCGTCCGGATGCTCCGCACGCGCCCCGAACTCTTCTGGCTCGCGTTCGCTCAGGGCGTCGCGATCCCGGTGCAGGCCGTCATCGGCGGCATGAGCGTCTGGACGAACCTGAACCCCTTCGTGGTCGGGCTGCACTTCGTCGTCTCCGCCGCCCTCACCTCGGTGACCGCTGCGCTGGTCTACCGCACGACGCACGGCCCGCGCACCGCCCAGCGGCTCGTCCCGCGCTGGTACACGGGTGTCGTCCGCGGCACCGTCGCCGCCGTCGTCGTGACCGTGCTCGTCGGCATCCTGACCACCGGCAGCGGCCCGCACGCCGGAGCCGACGCCGCGGTCGACGGTGGGCGTCTGCACCGCACCGGGTTCGACCCCGCGGTCATGGAGCACGTGCACGCCTGGCCCGCGTACGCCCTCTTCGCCCTGACCCTGGTGCTCGTCATCGGAGCCGTCCGCCTGGGCCGCCCGAGCAAGTGGCCGCTGCTGCTGCTCGTCGTCGAGTTCCTGCAGATCGCGGTCGGGCTCACGCAGGCGCGAACGGGTCTGCCCGTCGGGCTCGTCGGCACGCACATGGTGCTCGCCGGGCTGCTCGTCGGTGCGGTGACCGCCGTGGTGCTGTCGACGCGGGCCTCGGCCGGCCGAGACGCCGTCCGGGAACCCATCGACGACTGACGCCCGGGCGCGTCGCGCGCTCGACACCCGTTCTCCGACACCCCACGAGTCGTTCGACTGGTGGGGTGTCGCGTTTCCGGTGGACGTGGCCGGCGGGCGCCACGCTGCTGACGCAGAACGACACCGCGGACGTCGCACGACATCGACTTCGTCGCTCGACATCCGGACCACGCGCGGTCCGCAGCGACTCGCGTCCGCCCCGCGGCCGACAGCGGTCACGCCGGACGGGAGGCCCGTGGCGGGACCGCACCGCGCCTCCAGGCCGCCTCGTGGCCGACGCAGGACGCCGGTGTCCTGCCGGTACGCCGCCGAACGCGCGAGACGCCGCCGGGTTCGGCGGCGTCTCGGCGGGGTGGCGGCGCCGTGCCGACACGACGGCGTCAACAGGACACGACGGTGCCAACCGGACACGACGGCGTCGTGCGGACCGAGCGCGCGCGGGCGCCCGCTCGACCGCCTAGAAGGTGAAGACCTGCGGCAGCAGCGGGTCGATGCCCACGGCGATGAAGAGCAGCGTCAGGTACGTGATCGAGCTGTGGAAGACCCGCATCGGCTGCACGTGCTCGACGTGCTGGATGGCCCGCGAGTACAGGCGGTGTGACTCGACGACGAACCAGATGCCGCCGGCCAGCGCGACGACCGTGTAGAGCGGCCCCATGTGCCCGACCGGGATGAGCAGGAGCGAGCAGACGAGCGTCGCCCACGCGTAGAGCACGACCTGCAGGCCGACGACGGTGCGGCCACGGACCACGGCGAGCATCGGCACGTCGGCCGCGTCGTAGTCGTCGCGGTACTTCATCGACAGCGGCCAGTAGTGCGGCGGCGTCCACAGGAAGATCACCATGAACAGGATGACCGGGGTCCAGGTCAGCGACCCGGTGACGCCCGCCCAGCCGATGAGCACGGGCATGCAGCCGGCCGAGCCGCCCCACACGATGTTCTGCGGGGTGCGGCGCTTGAGCCACAGCGTGTAGACGAACACGTAGATGAGGATCGCGATGACGCTCAGCGCCGCGGCGAGCCAGTTCACCAGGAAGCCGAGCACCGCGGTCGACAGGATGCCGAGCACCCACGAGAACACGAGGGCCTCGCGGTCGGACAGCTCGCCGGTGACGAGCGGGCGGGTGCTGGTCCGCTTCATCAGCCGGTCGATGTCGCGGTCGATGTAGCAGTTGAAGGCCGACGCCGAACCGGCCGACATCGCTCCGCCGAGCATCGTCCAGAAGACGAGCCACAGGTCGGGGACGCCGCGTTCGGCGAGGAACATCGTCGGCGCCGTGGTGACGAGCAGCAGCTCCATCACGCGCGGCTTCGTCAACGAGACGTACGCACGGACCTTGCGGGACAGCGGCGATCGGGGTCGATCGGTGTCGGGCCGGGTCACGGTGGCAGTCGGCAAGAGAACCTCAGTCTGTTCGCATCAGCTCGCACACTCGGTGGACGACTGCGACGGCGTCCGGGCATGCGCTGACCCGGAATGTCCACGGGTCCCGATCAGTTTACGGGATGGAAGCGCCGCGACGGTGCCCCGCTCCGACATCCCGGCGTGATCCGGACGCGCTCGACACGCCCGGATCGACCGTCGACGGCCACTCCGGTGTGAACATCGGGGGTCACCTGAACCCCTTCTGAGTACCGGGTCACTATGCTGGACACGCCCTCCCGCAGTGCGCGCCCCGATGACGTCGGCCGCGATGAGCCGGTCGGCCGCCGCTAGACGGCGACACGACTCGGCCCCGGGATGGCCACATGTCCGTGCGATGGCACGAGCCCTCGCACATGTCGCATCAAGAAGGGTCAACATCCAAGTGGCTGAATTCACCTGGGACGCCATCGACCGGAAGGCCGTCGACACGGCCCGCGTTCTCGCCGCCGACTCGGTCGAGGCCGCCGGCAACGGTCACCCCGGCACCGCGATGAGCCTCGCTCCGCTCGCCCACCTGCTCTTCCAGAAGGTGATGCGTCGCGACCCGAGCGACTCCACCTGGATCGGCCGCGACCGCTTCATCCTCTCCGCCGGTCACGCCTCGATCCTCCAGTACGTGCAGTTCTACCTGCACGGCTACGGGCTCGAGATCGACGACCTGCAGCACCTGCGCAAGTGGGGCTCGAAGACCCCGGGTCACCCGGAGTACGGCCACACCGACGGTGTCGAGATCACCACGGGCCCGCTCGGCCAGGGCCTCGCGTCCTCGGTCGGCTTCGCCTACGCCCAGCGCTTCGAGCGCGGCCTGTTCGACCCGGAGACCCCGGCCGGCCAGTCGCCGTTCGACCACTACACCTACGTGATCGCCGGCGACGGTGACATGCAGGAAGGCGTGACGAACGAGTCCGGCTCGCTCGCTGGCCGTCAGCAGCTCGGCAACCTCATCGCGTTCTACGACTCGAACCAGATCTCGATCGAGGACAACACCGACATCGCGTTCTCGGAGAGCGTCGCCGACCGCTACGAGGCGCTCGGCTGGCACGTCCAGATCGTCGACTGGAAGAAGACCGGCGAGTACTCCGAGGACGTCGAGGAGCTCCACGCCGCGATCGAGGCCGCCAAGCAGGTCACCGACAAGCCGTCGCTCATCGTCCTCAAGACGATCATCGGCTGGCCGTCGCCGACCAAGCAGAACTCGGGCAAGATCCACGGTTCGGCGCTCGGCGCCGACGAGATCAAGGGCCTCAAGGAGATCCTCGGCTTCGACACCGACAAGACCTTCGAGGTCGCCCCCGAGGTCCTCGAGTACACCCGCGGCGCCGTCGCCAAGGGCCAGGCCGAGCACGCCGAGTGGCAGAAGTCCTTCGACGCGTGGGCCGCGGCCAACGCCGACAAGAAGGCGCTGTTCGACCGTGTCCAGTCGAAGGAGCTCCCGGAGGGCCTCGAAGCAGCGCTCCCGGTCTTCCCGACCGACAAGGCCGTCTCGACCCGTGCCGCTTCCGGCAAGGTCATCAACGCCATCGCGCCGCTGATGCCCGAGTTCTGGGGCGGTTCGGCCGACCTCGCCGAGTCGAACCTCACCACGATCGAGGGCGCCAAGTCCTTCGGTCCGGCCGAGGCCTCGACGTCGACGTGGAGCACCGACCCGTACGGCCGCGTGCTGCACTTCGGCATCCGCGAGCACGCCATGGGCTCGATCCTCAACGGCATCGTCCTGCACGGGAACACCCGCCCCTTCGGTGGCACGTTCCTCATCTTCAGCGACTACATGCGTCCGGCGGTCCGTCTCGCCGCGCTCATGCAGGCGCCGGCGATCTACGTCTGGACCCACGACTCCATCGCCCTCGGCGAGGACGGCCCGACGCACCAGCCGATCGAGCAGGTCTCGTCGCTCCGTGCGATCCCCGGTCTCGACGTCGTCCGCCCGGCCGACGCCAACGAGGTCGCGTACGCGTGGCTCGAGATGCTCAAGCACACCGACCGCCCGGCCGGCATCGCGCTGAGCCGTCAGAACCTCCCCGTGTTCGAGCGTGGCGAGGGTGACGCGTCCGGCGAGGTCTTCGCTTCGGCGAAGAACGTCGCCAAGGGTGCGTACATCCTGGCCGAGGCGCCCAACGGCACCCCGGACGTCATCCTCATCGCGACCGGTTCCGAGGTCCAGATCGCGGTCGATGCTCGCGAGCAGCTCAAGGCCGAGGGCATCAACGCCCGCGTCGTGAGCGCGCCGTCGATCGAGTGGTTCCGCGCCCAGTCCGAGAACTACCAGGACCAGGTGCTCCCGAAGAACGTCACCGCTCGCGTGTCGGTCGAGGCCGGCATCGCCATGAGCTGGCGCGACATCGTCGGCGACAAGGGCCGCAGCGTCTCGATCGAGCACTTCGGTGCCTCGGCCGACTACCAGACGCTCTTCAAGGAGTTCGGCTTCACGACGGAGCACGTCGTGGCCGCCGCGAAGGAATCGATCGCAGCTTCCTGACCTGCAAGGGCCGGGTCCGGTTTCCGGATCCGGCCCTTCTTCCGGGAGGCCCGGCTCGGTTCCGCCACGGGCCTCCCGTCCCCGAAACCCCGACTCACGGTCCTCACGGACCCGTCGATGAAAGAAGAAGAGAAACACATGGCTGAGAACACCCCCACCGCCGCCCTCTCCGCGGTCGGCGTGAGCATCTGGCTCGACGACCTCTCCCGCGAGCTCCTCGAGACCGGCAAGCTCACCGAGCTCATCGAGCAGAAGAACGTCGTCGGCGTGACGACGAACCCGACGATCTTCGCGTCGGCCCTCGCCAAGGGCGAGCGCTACGACTCGCAGGTCAAGGAGCTCGCCGCTGCGGGCACCGACGTCACCGACGCGATCTTCGCGATCACCACGCAGGACGTCGCGAACGCTTCCGACGTCTTCAAGCCGATCTACGACGAGACCAAGGGCTTCGACGGCCGCGTCTCGATCGAGGTCGAGCCGGGCCTCGCGCACGACACCGCCAAGACCATCGAGCAGGCCAAGTTCCTGTTCGAGAAGGTCGGCAAGGAGAACGTCCTCATCAAGATCCCGGCGACGCTCGAGGGTCTCGAGGCGATCACCGAGGTCATCGGCGCCGGCATCTCCGTCAACGTCACCCTGATCTTCTCGCTCGAGCGCTACCGCGCCGTCATCGACGCGTACCTCGGTGGGCTCGAGAAGGCCAAGGCCGCCGGCCACGACCTCTCCAAGATCCACTCGGTCGCGTCCTTCTTCGTGTCGCGCGTCGACTCCGAGATCGACAAGCGCCTGGACGCCGTCGGCACCGACGAGGCCAAGGCCCTCAAGTCGAAGGCCGGCATCGCCAACGCGCAGCTCGCCTACCAGGTCTGGACCGAGGCGTTCGCCTCCGAGCGTGCCCTCGGCCTGCTCGAGTCCGGCGCCAACACGCAGCGTCCGCTCTGGGCCTCGACCGGTGTCAAGGACCCGTCGCTCCCCGACACGCTCTACGTGACCGAGCTCGCCGCCCCCAACACCGTCAACACGATGCCGGGCAAGACGCTCGACGCCACGTTCGACCACGGTGAGATCCACGGCGACGCCATCGCCGGCACGTTCGACCAGGCGCAGCAGGTCCTCGACCAGCTCGCCGCACAGGGCGTCGACTACGACGAGGTCGTCGCACTGCTCGAGAAGGAGGGCGTGGACAAGTTCAACGTCTCCTGGGGCGAGCTCGTCGACACCGTCAAGGCAGCGCTCGAGGGCGCCAAGTAGTGACGGTTTCCATCGCAGCCAGCGGCGACGCCGCGCGGGCCATCGAACAGGTGGTCCCGCGGCTCGTCGCTGACCTGGTGGCCTCGGGCATCACCGCCCAGGACGCCGATCTGTGGGGAACCACCGCCGAGGCCGAGGCGTCGAAGCGCCTCGGCTGGGTGGAGGCCGTCTCGGTCTCCCGCCCGCTCGTCGCCGAGGTGACCGCGCTGCGCGAGTCGCTCCGTGCCGAAGGGGTCGACCACGTCGTCCTCGCCGGCATGGGCGGCTCGTCCCTCGCACCCGAGGTCATCACGCGCACCGCCGGCGTGCCCCTCACGGTCCTCGACTCGACCGACCCCGCACAGGTCCGCGCGGCCGTGACGACCGACCTCGAGCGCACCGTGCTCGTGGTCTCGTCGAAGTCCGGCTCGACGCTCGAGACCGATTCGCAGCGCCGTGTCTACGAGCAGGCCTTCCGCGACGCCGGCATCGACCCGGCCCGCCGCATCGTCGTCGTCACCGACCCGGGCTCCGCGCTCGAGGCCGCTGCGATCGACGCCGGCTACCGCGTCTTCACCGCCGACCCCACGGTCGGCGGCCGCTACTCCGCGCTCACCGCCTTCGGCCTCGTGCCGTCCGGGCTCGCGGGAGCGGACATCGCCGAGCTCCTCGACGAGGCCGACGCGATCTCCGCGCTGCTCTCGGTCGACCTGGACGAGAACCCCGGGCTCGTGCTCGGTGCGGTCCTCGCCGGCACGGAGCCGCTGCGTGACAAGATCGCCATCGTGCCCGACGGTACGCACATCGTCGGTTTCGGCGACTGGGTCGAACAGCTGATCGCGGAGTCGACCGGCAAGGACGGCCGCGGCCTGCTGCCCGTCGTGCTGCACACGGACTCCCCCGAGGTCACCGCCGGCCTGCCCGACGTCCAGGTCATCCGCCTGGTCGGTTCGCGCGAGGACGAGCGTCACGTCGCCGAGGGCGAAGTCGAGATCACCGGCACGCTCGGTGGCCAGATCCTCGTCTGGGAGTACGCCGTCGCGGTCGCCGGTCGCCTGCTCGGCATCAACCCGTTCGACCAGCCCGACGTCGAGGCCGCGAAGGTCGCGACCCGCGCGCTCCTCGACGACCGCCCCGCTCCGGCGGAGCCGGCGTTCTCCGAGGACGGCATCGCCGTGCACGCGACGCCCGGACTCGCGGTCGGTGCGACGCTCTCGGAAGCCTTGTCGGGCCTCCTGTCCGCGCTCGACCCGACCGGCTACGTGTCGGTGCAGGCGTACGTCGACCGCACCACGAACAGCGGCCTCGAATCGCTGCGCGACGCGATCGCGGCGCGCACGGAGCGCCCCGTCACCTTCGGGTACGGCCCCCGGTTCCTGCACTCGACCGGCCAGTACCACAAGGGCGGCCCCGCCACGGGAGTGTTCCTGCAGATCGTGGCCGACGAAGCGGACGACCTGGCGATCCCGGGTCGGCCGTTCACGTTCGGGCAGCTCCTCCGGGCCCAGGCCGCCGGCGACGCGAGTGTCCTCGCCGAGCACGGCCGGCCGGTCCTCACCCTCACCACGTCGGACGTCCACGCCGCCACCGCGGCGATCGCGTCCGCCGTCTCCCACTGACTCGTAAGGAGTTCACCGACTCATGTCACCGGTGGCAATCACCCCGGAGCGCAACCCGCTCCGGCTGCCGACGGATCGTCGACTGAACCGGATCGCGGGACCGAGCACGCTCATCATCTTCGGAGTGACAGGCGACCTGTCACGCAAGAAGCTGATGCCCGCGGTCTACGACCTGGCCAACCGGGGGCTCCTGCCCCCCGGGTTCGCGCTCGTCGGGTTCGCTCGTCGCGACTGGGAGGACCAAGACTTCTCCCAGCTCGTCCACGACGCCGTCAAGGAGCACTCGCGCACCCCGTTCGACGAGGACGTCTGGCGTCAGCTCGAACAGGGCATCCGCTTCGTCCAGGGCTCGTTCGACGACCCCGAGGCGTTCCGCGAGCTCAAGCGCACCGTCGACGACCTCGACGCCGAGCGCGGGACGCTGGGCAACCACGCGTTCTACCTGTCCATCCCGCCGAAGATGTTCCCGGTCGTCACCGAGCAGCTGAAGCTGTCCGGGCTGACCGAGAAGCGCGAGGGCTCCTGGAGCCGCGTGGTCGTCGAGAAGCCGTTCGGCTCCGACCTCCGCACCGCGCGCGAGCTCAACGCGATCGTCGAGAGCGTCTTCGCGCCCGACGACGTGTTCCGCATCGACCACTACCTCGGCAAGGAGACCGTCCAGAACCTGCTGACGCTCCGGTTCGCGAACCAGATGTACGAACCCATCTGGAACTCGAACTACGTCGACCACGTGCAGATCACGATGGCCGAGGACATCGGCGTCGCCGGGCGTGCCGCGTACTACGACGGCATCGGTGCGGCGCGCGACGTCATCCAGAACCACCTGCTGCAGCTCCTCGCGCTCACCGCGATGGAGGAACCCGTCTCGTTCAAGGCCGCCGACCTGCGTGCCGAGAAGGAGAAGGTGCTCTCCGCCGTCCGTCTGCCCGAGGACCTGTCGACCGCCACTGCCCGCGGGCAGTACGACGGCGGCTGGCAGGGCGGCGAGAAGGTGCTCGGCTTCCTCGAAGAGGCCGGGATGAACCCCGAGTCCGGCACCGAGACCTACGCGGCGATCAAGCTCGACATCGCCACGCGTCGCTGGCAGGGCGTCCCGTTCTACCTGCGCGCCGGCAAGCGTCTGGGCCGTCGTGTGACCGAGATCGCGATCGTGTTCAAGCGCGTCCCCGAGGACGTCTACGGCAACACGCAGTCCCCGCTCGGTCAGAACGCGCTCGTCATCCGTGTCCAGCCGGACGAGGGCGTCACGCTCCGCTTCGGCTCGAAGGTCCCGGGCGTCGGCACCCAGGTGCGCGACGTGACGATGGACTTCGGCTACGGCCACGCGTTCACCGAAGCATCCCCCGAGGCGTACGAGCGACTCATCCTCGACGTGCTCCTCGGTGATCCGCCGCTGTTCCCGCGGCACCAGGAGGTCGAGCTGTCCTGGAAGATCCTCGACCCCATCGAGGAGTTCTGGGCCACGCAGGGCCAGCCCGAGCAGTACCGTCCCGGCACGTGGGGCCCGGCATCCGCCGACGCCCTGCTCGCCCGCGACGGTCGGACCTGGAGGCGTCCGTGAAGATCGACATGCCCGACACCACGGTGTCGAAGATCCAGAAGAAGCTCGTCCGCATCCGTGAAGAGGGCGGCGCCGTCGCCCTCGGCCGCGTGCTGACCCTCATCATCTCGACGGCCCTCGGCCACGAGGAAGAGGCGATCGAGGCGGCCAACGAGGCGTCCCGCGAGCACCCGATGCGCGTCATCATCGTCTCGAAGAACAGCGGTGACACGAAGTCCCCCGGGCGCCTCGACGCGCAGATCCGCGTCGGCAGCGACGCGGGTGCGAGCGAGGTCATCGTCCTCCGTGCGTACGGCGAGACCGCGACCGACGAGGAGAGCCTGGTCACCGGCCTCCTGCTGCCGGACGCACCCGTCGTGGCCTGGTGGCCGCAGACCGCTCCCGAGCAGCCCGCGGCGTCGGCCCTCGGCCGCATCGCGCAGCGACGGATCACCGACGCGGCCGCGCAGAAGGACCCCAACGGCGCGATCGAGGCGCTCGGTGCGTCCTACGTACCGGGCGACACCGACTTCGCGTGGACCCGTCTGACCCTGTGGCGGAACCAGCTCGCCGCGGCGCTCGACCAGCCGCCGTACGAGCCGATCACCGCGGTCGAGGTCTCGGGAGCGTCCGACAGCCCGTCGACGATCCTCCTCGCCGCCTGGCTGCAGCTGCAGCTCCAGGTGCCGGTGTCCGTCGTCACGTCGCCGCGAGCGACGGGGTCGAGCGGCATCCACGGCGTGAAGCTCGTGCGCGAGTCCGGCACCATCGAGCTCGAGCGTTCCCTGGTGGACGTCGCGACGCTCTCGATGCCCGGGCAGCCGACGCACGACCTGTCGCTGCCACGCCGCAACCTGCGCGACTGCCTGGCCGAGGAACTCCGTAGACTCGACCCGGACGTCCTCTTCGGAGATGTCGTCAAGCACGGGGTGCCCCAGCTGCGCGAGACCATCGCCCGCTGATCAACACCCCACACGGTCGGGCCGCCTGTCTGGTGCAGGCGGCCCGACCGGACCGAAGGCGGTCGGACGACCGGTCGGCCGCCACGAACACGGGAGTCACGTGACCAACGAACGGCGGGTGCTCGTGCACCCGGACAAGCAGGCCCTCGGCGCTTCGGTCGCCGCACGCTTCATCACCAAGATCATCGACGTGCTCGACGAGCAGGAGCGTGCCGACATCGCGATCAGCGGTGGCTCAGTCTCCTCCCTCGTCCTCGCCGCGATCGGCCAGTCGCCGGCGCGCGAGAGCGTCGACTGGTCGAAGGTGCACGTCTGGTGGGTCGACGAGCGCTGGGTCCCGTCGGACGACGCCGACCGCAACACGATCGGCACGCAGACCGACTTCTTCGACCACGTCGACATCCCCGCGTCGAACATCCACCCGATGCCGGCGTCGGACGGCGGGCTCGACATCGAGGCCGCGGCGACCCAGTACGAGCGCGAACTGCAGCACGCCGCGCCCGAGGGCGCCGTCGCTCCGCGCTTCGACATCACGCTGCTCGGCGTCGGTCCCGACGGACACACCGCCTCGCTCTTCCCGGAGTTCCCGCAGCTCACCGTCATCGACCGTGCCGTCGTGTCGGTCGACGACTCCCCCAAGCCGCCGCCGCAGCGTCTGACCGTCACCTTCCCGGTGATCAACGCCTCGCAGCGCGTCTGGGTGATCCTCTCCGGTGCCGAGAAGGCTTCGGTCCTCGGGCTGGCCCTCGCGGGTGCGTCGATCGAGGACGTCCCCGTCGGTGGCGTGCAGGGTCGCAAGCGCACCGTCTTCTTCGTGGACCAGGACGCCGCGCGCGACGTCCCCGAGAACCTGATCGCGTCGACGTACTAGACGCGCGTTCCTGACGGACGGGAGGCCCGGTGCCAGCTGGCACCGGGCCTCCCGTCCGTCTGTGGTCGCGCCCACTGCGCGCCGCGCCCGAGCCCCTGGGTCGAGGGGGCACGAACTGTCGTCCGCGGGCGCCGCAGGCGACGGTTCGTGCCACCACCGCGCTCCGCACGCGGCGTGTCGTGACCCCTCGGCGAACCGCCGCTCCGCGCGGCACCTCGGCGCCGAGCGACGCCGAGTGGTCGTGACACCCTGCCGGCCCGACGCCGAGTGGTCACGAACTGTCGGCTGCGGGCGCCGCAGGCGACAGTTCGGGCCACCACCGCGCACCGCACGCGGCGTGTCGTGACCCCTCGGCGAACCGTCGCTCCGCGCGGCACCCCGGCGCCGAGCGACGCCGAGTGGTCCTGACACCCTGCCGGCCCGACGCCGAGCGGTCACGAACTGTCGGTTCCGGGCGCCGCAGGTGACAGTTCGTGCCACCTCGGCGCACCGCACGCGGCGTGTCGTGACCCCTCGGCGAGCGAGCCACCCGTGCACCGGACGCACGAAGGCCCCCGCACCATCGGTGCAGGGGCCTTCGTCAGCGTGTGTGCGCTAGCTCTTCTTCGCCGCGGTGCCGCGACGCTCTCGGAGCTGCTGGAGCGCGTCCTCGAGGAGCTGCGCTGCCTCTTCTTCGGTACGGCGTTCCTTCACGTACGCGAGGTGGGTCTTGTAGGGCTCCGTCTTGGAGACCACGGGAGGGTTCTCCTTGTCGCGCCCAGCCGGCAGACCACTCGACGGCGAGTCCACCGTCTCGGGGATCTCTTCATCGGGCAGGTTCGCGGCGAAGTACCGCACGACCTCGTTGCCGAGGGCGTCCCAGTACGAGATCGCCACGCGCTCTGCCTGGACCCCGCGGTCCTGTTCGCCCATCGGTCCCGCGCCGACGCGAGACCCTCGGATTGCACTGCCTCCGCTTGCCATGGATCAGACCCCCGCCGTGAACTTGTTGATGAGACCGAGCACGATGATGGAGACGATCCAGACCAGACCGAGGATCACCGTGATGCGGTTGAGGTTGCGCTCGGCCACGCCGGACGCACCGAGGTTGCTCGTGACCCCACCGCCGAACATGTCGGAGAGGCCACCACCGCGGCCCTTGTGCAGCAGGATGAGGAGCGTGAGCAGGAGGCTCGTGATTGCGAGCAGGACCTGCAGCACGACGGAGAGTATCGCCACGACGTACCTTTCGTGTCAGTCAGCCGTACCAGTGTACCGGCCGCGCGGAGCACGGCCGGTACCTGGACGGGAGTGGTGCGGACGACTGCCCGCGACGACGCCTGTGGACTACAGCCCGACGTGCTGACGGAACCGGGCGATGGCCGCGAACTCCTGCACGTCGAGCGAAGCGCCACCGACGAGCGCGCCGTCGATGTCGGGCTCGCGGAGGAACCCCGCGATGTTGCCCGACTTGACCGAGCCGCCGTAGAGCACTCGGGTGTCGGCAGCAGCCTGGTCGCCCCAGGCTGCGGCGATGCCACGACGGATGGCCGCGCACTCGTCCTGCGCCTGCTCGGCCGTGGCGGCCTGGCCGGAGCCGATGGCCCAGACGGGCTCGTACGCCACGACGATGTCGGCGGGCTTGACCGCGTCGAGCACGACGCGGAGCTGCTCGACCGGCACGACACCGGCGCCGCGCTCCTCGCGCTGCTCGCCGGTCTCGCCGACGCACACCACGGGGACGAGGCCGTGCTTGACGGCCGCTGCGGTCTTCGCCGCGACGACCTCGTCGGTCTCGCCGTGCAGCGTGCGCCGCTCGGAGTGGCCGACGATGACGTACTGGGCGTCGAGTGCGGCGAGGAACGCGCCGGAGACGTCACCGGTGTAGGCACCGGAGTCGAACTGCGACAGGTCCTGCGCACCGAAGTGGATCGGCAGCTTGTCGGCCGAGATGAGCGTCTGCACGCTCCGCAGGTCGGTGAACGGCGGGAACACCGCGACCTCGACGTCGTCGAAGTCGTGCCGGGCGTCCTTGAGCGTCCACGCGAGCTTCTGCACGGTGGCGATGGCCTGGAGGTGGTCCAGGTTCATCTTCCAGTTGCCCGCGATCAACGGCGTGCGGCTCATGCGGTCCACCCCAGTGCTTCGAGACCGGGCAGCGACTTGCCCTCGAGGAACTCGAGGCTCGCACCGCCACCGGTCGAGATGTGGCCGAACTGGTCGTCCGAGAACCCGAGCGACCGCACGGCGGCAGCGGAGTCGCCACCACCGACGACGCCGAGGCCGTCGACCTCGGTGAGCGCCTGCGCGACGGTCTTCGTGCCGGCGGCGAAGGCCGGGAACTCGAACACGCCCATCGGGCCGTTCCAGAACACGGTCTTCGAACCCGAGACGGCCGAGGCGAACCGCGCAGCGGTCTCCGGGCCGATGTCGAGGCCGATGCCGTCCGTACCGAACGACGAGGACTCGATGGCGTCGGCCGCCACGGTCTCGTGGTCGGCGTCGGCCGCGAAGGCGGAGGCCACCACGACGTCGGTCGGCAGGTCGATGGTGACACCGAGCTCCTTCGCCCGCGAGAGGTACTCGCGGACGACGTCGAGCTGGTCCGCCTCGAGCAGCGACTTCGCGACCCCGTGGCCCTGGGCCGCGAGGAACGTGAAGAGCATGCCGCCACCGATGCAGAGGGTGTCGACCTTCGGCAGGATGTGGTCGATGACACCGAGCTTGTCGCTGACCTTCGACCCGCCGAGCACGACCGTGTACGGCCGCTCCGGCGAGGTGGTCAGACGCTCGAGCACGCGCAGCTCGGTCTCGATCAGCGAACCGGCTGCACTGGGCAGTGCGGACGCGAGCTCGTATACCGAGGCCTGCTTGCGGTGCACGACACCGAAGCCGTCGGAGACGAAGGCATCACCGAGGGCGGCGATGCGGTCCGCGAAGGCACCGCGCTCGGCGGCGTCCTTCGAGGTCTCCTCCGGGTTGAAGCGGAGGTTCTCGAGCAGCAGGACGTCGCCGTCCTCGAGGGCCTCGGCCGCGGCGGTCGCTTCGTCGCCGACGGTCTCGCCGACGAACGTGACCTCTTTGCCGAGCAGCTCGGAGAGCCGCTGGGCCACCGGTGCGAGCGAGAACTCGGGCTTGGGCTCCCCGTCGGGGCGGCCCAGGTGCGAGATCACGATGACGCGTGCGCCGGCGTTGACGAGGGTGTTCAGCGTGGTCAGCGAGGCACGGACGCGGCCGTCGTCCGTGATCGTGCCGTCCTTGAGCGGGACGTTCAGGTCACAGCGGACGACGACGCGTTTGCCGGCGAGGTCGCCGAGGTCCTCGAGGGTGCGGAGGGCCATGTGTTACAGACGCTCGCCGACGTACTCGGTGAGGTCGACGAGGCGGTTCGAGTAGCCCCACTCGTTGTCGTACCACGAGGTGATCTTCACGAGGCCGCCGATGACCTTGGTCAGGCCGGAGTCGTAGATCGAGGAGTGCGGGTCCGTGGTGATGTCGGTCGACACCAGCGGGTCCTCGCTGTAGAGCAGGATGCCCTTGAGGGGGCCTTCTGCGGCCTCCTTGTAGGCAGCGTTGATCTCGTCGACGGTGACCTCGGACTTGGTCTCGAGGGTGAGGTCGGTGATCGAGCCGGTGGGGACCGGGACGCGCAGCGCGAAGCCGTCGAGCTTGCCGGCGAGCTCCGGCATGACCTGACCGATGGCCTTGGCGGCACCGGTCGAGGTCGGGACGATGTTCAGCGCGGCGGCACGGGCACGACGGGGGTCCTTGTGCGGGCCGTCCTGCAGGTTCTGGTCGGCGGTGTAGGCGTGCACCGTCGTCATCAGGCCACGCTCGATGCCGAACTTGTCGTGGAACACCTTGGCGAGCGGCGCGAGGCTGTTCGTGGTGCAGGACGCGTTCGAGATGATGTGGTGGTTCGCCGCGTCGTACTGGTCCTCGTTCACGCCGAGCACGATGGTGACGTCGTCACCCGAGGCCGGGGCGGAGATGATGACCTTCTTGGCGCCGGCGTCGATGTGCTTCTGCGCATCGGCGGCCTTGGTGAAGAACCCGGTCGACTCGATGACGATGTCGACACCCAGCTCGCCCCAGGGCAGGTTGGCGGGGTCGCGCTCGGCGAGGACCTTGATGGCCTTGCCGTCGACGACGATGTTGTCGCCGTCGAGCTCGACGGAGACGCCGAGACGGCCCGTGATGGAGTCGAACTTCAGCAGGTTGGCGAGCGACGCGTTGTCGGTGAGGTCGTTCACCGCCACGATCTCGAGGTCGGAGCCCTTCGCGAGGGCGGCCCGGAAGAAGTTACGGCCGATGCGGCCGAAGCCGTTGATACCGATCTTGACGGTCAATGGATCTCCTGGTGAGTGTGGAGCGCCCAGGGGGCGCTGCTTTCGGGAGTCGCGCACCCTGGCGGGCCCGCGTGTGGTGGACGATACGCCCCGTAACGTCGCCGTAACGACCCTAGCAGTCGGACACTGCGTGCCCGAGCGGGATGACGGTCCGTCCGGACGGTCGCCGACCGGGCCGGGAACGGGTCCGAGAACGGGCCGGAGAACGGACGGGAGGCGCGGTGCCAGCTGGCACCGCGCCTCCCGTCCGTGGGGTCGACAGACCGCTCTCAGGCCCCTTCGAGCTCCTCGGGAACGCTCGCTTCGGTGCCCGGGATGCCGAGGTCGGAGGCCCGCTTGTCGGCCATCGCCAGCAGGCGCCGGATGCGGCCGGCGATGGCGTCCTTGGTCATGGGCGGGTCCGCGTGCTGGCCGAGCTCGTCGAGCGACGCGTCGCGGTGCTGCAGGCGCAGCGTGCCGGCGTACTGCAGGTGGTCGGGGACCTCGTCGCCGAGGATCTCGAGCGCACGCTCGACCCGGGCGCAGGCGGCCACGGCGGCCTGCGCGGAACGGCGGAGGTTCGCGTCGTCGAAGTTGACCAGGCGGTTCGCGGTCGCGCGGACCTCGCGGCGCTGGCGCATCTCCTCCCAGTCGGCGGTGGTGCGCGCTGCGCCCATGACGGTCAGCATCTGACCGATGGCCTCGCCGTCGCGGATGACGACGCGGTGCACCCCGCGGACCTCGCGGCCCTTCGCGGCGACCCCGAGACGCGAGGCGGCACCGACGAGGGCCATCGCGGCCTCGTTGCCGGGGCAGGTGACCTCGAGCGCTGCGGCCCGACCCGGGTCGGTCAGGGTGCCGGAGGCGAGGAAGGCGCCGCGCCAGATGGCAGCGAGGTCCTCACGGTTGCCCGTGGTGAGGCGGTTCGGCAGCCCGCGGACGGGACGACGACGGGCGTCCATCAGGCCGGTCTGGCGGGCGAGGGTCTCCCCCGCCTCGAGCACGCGGACCAGGTAGCGGGTCCCGCGGCGGGCGGACGCGGACGAGCCCACCGACGCCTCGCTGCGCACGCCGTAGAGCTCGGCGAGGTCCTTGCGGACCCGGTGCACGATGATCCGGGTGTCGAGCTCGACCTCGACCGCGATGCGGCCCGAGATGACGTGCAGACCACCAGCGAACCGGAGGATCGTGGCCAGTTCGGCGGCGCGGACCGTGTTGCGGTTCACGGCGACCCTGGCCAGTTCGTCCTTGACCTCGGCAGTCAACGGCACAGCATCATTCCTAACGTTCGTTCAGTGGTTCCCGCAGATCCGGCGGCACGGGCGTGGGAGCGGCCGGAGGGACGGTCACTCCCGGCCGAGATCTCGGTTCTTCACACGCACGGCGACGCCAGGCATCCCGCGGAGGAGGTTCGCCAACTCGGCGACGATGGCGACCGAGCGGTGCTTCCCGCCGGTACAGCCGATGGCGATCGTAGCGTGTCTTTTGTTCTCGCGCTGGTACCCCTCGAACACCGGCTCGAGGACGGAGGCGTAGCGATCGACGAACGGACGGGCTCCGGCCTGGGCCAGCACGTAGTCCGAGACCGGCTGGTCCAGCCCGGTGTGGGGCCGCAGTTCCGGCACCCAGTAAGGGTTCGGGAGGAACCGCACGTCGGCCACCATGTCGGCGTCGGCGGGCAGACCGTACTTGAACCCGAAGCTCATCAGCGTGACCTGTACACCCACGAAGTGCTCGTCGGCGAAGTGCTCGATCACGGTGTTGGCGAGCTGGTGGATGTTGAGGTCGGAGGTGTCGATCACCACGTCGGACGCCTCGCGCAGGCCGGCGAGACGCGCCCGTTCGCGGGCGATGCCGTCGAGCAGGGTGTCCTCGCCCTGGAGCGGGTGGGGTCGGCGGACCTGCTCGAAGCGCCGGACCAGCACGGCGTCGGTGGCTTCGAGGAACAGCACCCGGACCCGCGCGGAGGTGCTCGAGCGGACCTGCTCGACCGCGTGCTCGGGGTCGGTGAAGAACCGCCCGCCGCGGACGTCGACCACCGTGGCGATCTTCGGGATCTTCTCCCCCGCGCGGTCGGCCAGTTCGGTCAGCGGGGCCAGCATCTGCGTGGGCAGGTTGTCGACGACGTACCAGCCCAGGTCTTCGAGGGCCTTGCCGACGGTGGACCGCCCGGCCCCGGACATGCCGGTGACGATGAGGATGTCGTGCTGCGACGCGTGGGTGGTCGCGGTGGCGCTGTCGGTCATCTGGGAGTGGGCTCCGTCGTGGCGGCCCGGGCGCGTCGCCCGGGGAGGTCTCGGCTGCCGGACCAGGCTACCGCCCGGTGGCGGCCGGGAGGCGCGGGGTTCGTCACGACGGTCGCTGCGGACCGTCGCTGGTCACCTCGGGGACCCGCACCGGGCCTCCCGGGTGGGTGGCGGTCTGCTGGGTGGCTGCGTTCTCGGTCACGGTGTCCGCGATCGCGTCGGCGTCCGGTTCGGGGGCGCTGGACGCGCTCGTCGCCGGCGCGCTCGTCGGCGTCTGGGCCAGCTTCGAGACCACCGCAGCAGCAGTCGCCGGACCGATGCCGTTCACCTCACCGATGTCCTCGGCCGTGGCTTCACGCAGCCGGGCGACCGAGCCGAAGTGCTTCAGCAGGGCGTTGACGCGACTCGGGCCGAGACCGGGGATCTCGGACAGCCGCGACCGCACGTCGCGCTTCCGCTTGCTGCGCTGGTGGGTGATCGCGAACCGGTGCGCCTCGTCGCGGATGCGCTGGATGAGGAAGAGCGCCTCGGAGTTGCGGGGCAGGATGACCGGGAAGTCGTCGTCGGGGAGCCAGAGCTCCTCGAGCCGCTTGGCGATGCCGACCAGAGCGATGTCGTGCACGCCGGCTTCGTCCATCGCGCGCTTCGCGGCCTGCACCTGGGGCTGGCCGCCGTCGACGATGAGCAGCTGCGGCCGGTAGGCGAACCGCTTCGTCGGCTTCGACCCCTCGACGACCTCGTCGGTCGTGACGTCGGGGACGTCCGGCAGCTCGGCGTCCTCGTCCAGCCGCGCCAGGCGCCGCGAGAGCACCTGGTACATGCTGTCGGTGTCGTCGGTGGTCTCGGCGATCGAGTACCGGCGGTACTGGTCCTTGCGCGGCAGGCCGTCCTCGAACACCACCATCGACGCGACGACGTTCGTGCCCTGCAGGTGCGAGATGTCGTAGCACTCCATGCGGAGCGGCGCCTCGGTCATGCCGAGGGCGTCCTGGATGTCGGCCAGTGCCGCGGCCCGGGTGGTGTAGTCGGCTGAACGCTTGGTCTTGTAGAGCATGAGCGCCTGCCCGGCGTTCTGCGCGGCCGTCCGGGCGAGCCCGGCGCGATCGCCGCGCTGTGCCGTACTGAGCTTCGTGCCGCGCCCGTTCCGGCGCTTGCTGAGCCACTCCTGGAGCGCGTCGGCGTCCTCGGGCAGCTCGGGGACGACGACCTCGCGCGGGGGCTCGTCGGTGACGTAGACGCCCTGCACGATCTGCTCGACGAGGTCGCCGGTGGCGATGTCGAGCTCCTTGTCGACGACCCAGCCGCGGACACCGCGGATGCGGCCGCCACGGACGGAGAACAGCTGCACGGCCGCGGCGAGCTCGTCCTCCGCGATGCCGAACAGGTCGAGGTCGACCGAGTCGCGGAGCACCACGGCGGACTTCTCGAGCACGGCTTCGAGCGCCTCGACCTGGTCGCGGTACTTCGCGGCCTGCTCGTACTGCATCGCGTCGGCGGAGGCCCCCATGCGCTGCCGGAGTTCGGTGATGACCCGACGGTCGTAGGAGTTCATGAAGCGCACGAACTCCTCGACGAGCGCGCGGTGCTCCTCGATCGTGACCTTCTGCGAGCACGGGCCACCGCACTTGCCGATCTGCCCCGGGAAGCACGGACGGCCCGTCTGCATCGCCTTCTTGTACGACGAGTCCGAGCACGTGCGGATCGGGAAGACCTTGATCATCAGGTCGATGGTGTCGTGCACCGCCCAGATCTTCGGGTACGGACCGAAGTACTTCGCGCCCTTGATCTTGCGGTTGCGCGTCACCATCACCCGCGGCGCTTCGTCACCCAGGGTGACCGCCATGTACGGGTACGACTTGTCGTCGCGGAACTTGACGTTGAACGGCGGGTCGAACTCCTTGATCCAGGTGTACTCCAGCTGGAGCGCCTCGATCTCGGAGCCGACCGTCGTCCACTCGACACTGCGTGCCGTGAGGACCATGCGCCGCGTGCGCTCGTGCAGCGTCGGCAGCGGCGCGAAGTAGTTGCTCAGCCGGGCGCGGAGGTTCTTCGCCTTGCCGACGTAGAGCACCCGACCGGCTTCGTCACGCCATCGGTAGACGCCCGGGTCGGTCGGGATCTCTCCCGCCTTCGGACGCCACGGGACGGTGTCCGCCACCTACCGAGCACCCGCCTTCTGCTTGCTCGCCTGCTTGGTCGCGCCCTGCTGCTTGCCGCCCTGCTGCTTCTGGGTGGCCTGGCGTGCGCCGACCGCCTGCTGCTTGCCGACCCGGGCGTCCTGCGCGTCGAAGATCTCGCGCAGGAAGACACCGGTGTGGCTCTCCGGCACGGTCGCCACGTGCTCCGGGGTACCCGTCGCCAGGACCGTGCCACCACCGGAACCGCCCTCGGGTCCCATGTCGATCAGCCAGTCGGCGGACTTGATGACGTCGAGGTTGTGCTCGATCGTGATGACGGTGTTGCCCTTGTCGACCAGGCTCTGCAGCACGAGGAGCAGCTTGCGGACGTCCTCGAAGTGCAGACCGGTCGTCGGCTCGTCGAGCACGTAGACCGTGCGGCCGTTCGAGCGACGCTGCAGCTCGGTGGCGAGCTTGACGCGCTGCGCCTCGCCGCCGGAGAGCGTGGTCGCGCTCTGGCCGAGGCGCACGTAGCCGAGGCCCACGTCGACCAGGGTCGCCATGTAGCGGTGGATCGCCGAGATCGGCTCGAAGAACTCGGCCGCCTCGCTGATCGGCATGTCGAGGACCTCGGAGATGTTCTTGCCCTTGTAGTGCACCTGGAGCGTCTCGCGGTTGTAGCGCGCACCACCGCAGACCTCGCACGCGACGTAGACGTCGGGCAGGAAGTTCATCTCGATCTTGATCGTGCCGTCGCCCGCGCAGTTCTCGCAGCGGCCGCCCTTGACGTTGAAGCTGAAGCGGCCCGGCTGGTAGCCGCGGGTCTTCGCCTCTTGCGTCTCGGCGAACAGCTGGCGGATGCGGTCGAACACGCCCGTGTAGGTCGCCGGGTTCGAGCGCGGGGTGCGACCGATCGGTGCCTGGTCGACGTGCACGACCTTGTCGAGCTGGTCGAGGCCCTTCACCCGGGTGTGCTTGCCCGCGATGTGCCGGGCGCCGTTGAGCTGGTTGGCGAGCACCTTGTACAGGATGTCGTTCACCAGCGTCGACTTGCCGGACCCGCTGACGCCCGTCACCGCGGTGAACACACCGAGGGGGAAGTCCGCGTCGATCGACTTGAGGTTGTTCGCGCGGGCGCCCTGCACGGTGATGGCGCGCTTCAGGTTGACCTTGCGACGCTCGGCCGGCACCTCGATCGCGCGTCGGCCGGCGAGGTAGTCACCGGTGATCGACTCGCGGTTCTCGATGATGCCCTCGTACGAACCGGAGTGCACGACGTTGCCGCCGTTCACACCGGCACCGGGGCCGATGTCGACGACCCAGTCGGCCGTGCGGATCGTGTCCTCGTCGTGCTCGACGACGATGAGCGTGTTGCCGAGGTCCTTGAGCTTGACCAGGGTGTCGATGAGTCGTCGGTTGTCGCGCTGGTGCAGGCCGATGCTCGGCTCGTCGAGTACGTACAGCACGCCCGTCAGCCCGGAGCCGATCTGCGTCGCCAGGCGGATGCGCTGCGCCTCACCGCCGGAGAGACCACCGGCACCACGTGCCAGCGTGAGGTAGTTCAGGCCGACCTCGAGCAGGAACTCGAGGCGTGCGCGGATCTCGCGGAGGACCGCGGCGGCGATGTGCGCTTCGCGGTCGGTCAGCGTCAGCTCGTCCATGAACGAGTACGCGTTGTCGAGCGACATGTCGGTGACGTCCGCGATGCTGCGGTCGTTGACCGTCACCGCGAGCACCTCGGGCTTGAGGCGGGTTCCCTCGCACACCGGGCACGGGACCTCGCGCAGGTACCCCTGGAAGCGCTGCCGCTGCGAGTCCGACTCGGCCTCGGCGAACTTGCGCTCGATGTAGGGCATGACGCCTTCGAACCCGCTCGTGTACCGCATCTCGCGGCCGAAGCGGTTGCGCCAGGAGACCGACACCTGGAAGTCCTTGCCGGTCAGGATCGACGCCTGCACCGCGGGGTCGAGCTGGTTCCACGGGGTGTCGAGCGAGAAGCCGAGCTCCTTGCCGAGGCCGCCGAGCAGCTTCTCGAAGTAGGAGTACAGCCCGCTCGTCCCGGTCCAGGGCAGCAGGACGCCGTCCCGCAACGAGGCCTCGGGGTCGCCGAGCACCAGGTCGGGGTCGACCGACATGCGGGTGCCGAGTCCGGAGCACTCGGGGCAGGCACCGAACGGCGCGTTGAACGAGAACGTGCGCGGCTCGATCTCGGTGAGTGCGAGCGGGTGGTTGTTCGGGCACGAGAGGTTCTCGGAGTAGTTCCGGACCGCTCCGGGCCCCTCGTGGTCCACCAGGTCGATGCCGACGGTGCCGTCGGTCAGGCGCAGGGCGGTCTCGAGCGAGTCGGTGAGACGACCGAGGATGTCGTCGCTCGCCACCAGGCGGTCGACGATGACCGAGATGTCGTGCTTGACCTGCTTCTTGAGCTTGGGCGGGTCGCTGAGCTGGATGCGCTCCCCGTCCACGATCGCGCGGGCGTAGCCGGACGCCGCGAGCTCCTGGAAGAGGTCGACGAATTCGCCCTTCTTCTTCGAGATCACGGGTGCGAGGACCTGGAAGCGGGTACCGGTCTCGAACTGCATGAGCTGGTCGGCGATCTGCTGCACGGTCTGCTTGCTGATCACCTCGCCACACGTCGGGCAGTGCGGGACCCCGATGCGCGCCCAGAGCAGACGCATGTAGTCGTAGACCTCGGTGATCGTGCCGACGGTCGACCGCGGGTTGCGGTTGGTCGACTTCTGGTCGATCGACACCGCCGGCGAGAGCCCCTCGATGAAGTCGACGTCGGGGCGGTCGACCTGGCCGAGGAACTGGCGCGCGTAGGCGGACAGCGACTCGACGTAGCGGCGCTGCCCCTCGGCGAAGATCGTGTCGAACGCCAGCGAGGACTTGCCCGAGCCGGACAGGCCGGTGAACACGACGAGCGAGTCGCGCGGGATCTCGAGGTCGACGTCACGGAGGTTGTGCACGCGCGCGCCACGCACGCTGAGCGTGGAGGTGCTGTGCGGAGCGGTCCCGCCGGGGATGTGGAGGTCAGCGGGCTCGCCGAAGGCGTTCCGGCCCGACGTCGAGGTACCGGGGTCAGAGGTGATGGTCATCGTCGTCGATTCTACGAAGCGGCACCGACATTCGGCCGGGATGGAGGGTCAGACGAGTGCGTCGAGAGCGAACGCGACACCGGATGTACGCTCGCTCGCCGCCCAGAGCTGCGCTGCGACGGTGCGGTCGTGCGCCCGAGGTTCGGCCGCGACCACCGTGGCCGGGCCCCGGAGCTGCATCCAGCCTGCCGGGCCCCAGTACTCCCCCGAGTGCACGTCAGGACCGACGGCCGCGTGCACGAGCGGCTGGGCGCCGACGTCCTTGCCCTGGGCGACGATGCGCTGCGCCGGGCGGATCCACTCGGGTTCGGCTCTGGTCGGGCTGACGTCGGGACGGCCCGGCGACAGGCGGTCGAGCGACAGGCCGGGGTGCGCGACGACGCTCGACACGGACGATCCCGAGTCGGCCAGTCGCTCGGCGAGCTCGAAGCCGAACAGCATCACGGCGAGCTTGCTCCTGGCGTACTGGCGGTGGCTCGAGTACCGGCCGACGCCGAGCGGATCGGGCGCATCGAGCTGGGCGAATCGGTGGGCGATCGACCCGAGGTGCACGACCCGGCCGGCTCGTCGTTCGAGCAGGGGCAGGACCCGGGCGGTCCACGCGAAGTGCCCGAGGTGGTTCGTACCGATCTGCAGTTCGGTGCCCTGTGCCGTGCTCCCCCGCGTCGACGCCCCGACGACCCCGGCGTTGTTCACGACCGCGTCGACGCCGTCGGGTTCCAGCGCGGCGAGTTCGTCGGCAGCGGCACTGACCGAGTCGAGGTCGGCGAGGTCGAGGTGGACGTGGGCGAGCGAGGCCCCGTCGACGTGCCGACGGATGCTGCGCTCGGCGGCGTCCGCCCGGCCGCGGTCGCGCGTCGCCAGCACCACACGGTGCCCCGCCGCGGCGAGCTGCTCGGCGGCGTGGTACCCGAGCCCGGCGCTCGCACCGGTGACGACGACCGTGCGGGCGCCGTCAGCTGACATGTCCGGCCGACTCCATCTGGCGCAGGGCCTTCTTCAGGTCCTGCACCTCGTCGCGCAGTCGCGCCGCGAGTTCGAACTTCAGCTCCGCCGCCGCCTGCAGCATCTGGTCGTTCAGGTCGGCGATGGTGGCACCGAGCTGCGTCGCACCCTCGCCCGCGATGCCGCCGCGCTTGAGGTTCGGCGTGGGCGACCGACGGCCGTCGGTGCCGGGGCGACCCTGCAGGAGCGCCTTCGTGTCGTCGTTCTCGCGCTGCAGGACCTCGGTGATGTCCGCGATCTTCTTGCGCAGCGGCTGGGGGTCGATGCCGCGCTCCAGGTTGTAGGCGACCTGCTTCTCACGACGGCGATCGGTCTCCTCGATCGCGGTCTTCATCGAGTCGGTCATCTTGTCGGCGTACATGAGCACCTGGCCCGACACGTTGCGGGCAGCGCGACCGATCGTCTGGATGAGCGACGTCGACGAACGGAGGAAGCCTTCCTTGTCGGCGTCGAGGATCGCGACGAGCGACACCTCGGGCAGGTCGAGGCCCTCGCGCAGCAGGTTGATGCCGACGAGCACGTCGTAGACGCCCTGCCGCAGCTCGGTCAGCAGCTCGACGCGCTTCAGGGTGTCGACGTCGGAGTGCAGGTAGCGGACGCGGACACCGGCGTTCCCGAGGAAGTCCGTGAGTTCCTCCGCCATGCGCTTGGTCAGCGTGGTGACGAGGACGCGCTCGTCCTTCTCGACCCGTTGCTTGATCTCCTCGAGCAGGTCGTCGATCTGGCCGTCGCTCGGCTTGACCACGATCTCGGGGTCGATCAGGCCGGTCGGGCGGATGATCTGCTCGACCACGCTGTCGGTGACCCCGAGCTCGTAGCGCCCCGGGGTGGCCGACAGGTAGACCTTCTGCCCGACGCGCTCGAGGAACTCCTCCCACTTCAGCGGGCGGTTGTCCATCGCGCTCGGCAGGCGGAACCCGTGCTCGACGAGGGTGCGCTTGCGCGAGGCGTCACCCTCGTACATCGCGCCGATCTGCGGCACGGTGACGTGCGACTCGTCGATGACGATGAGGAAGTCGTCGGGGAAGTAGTCGATGAGGCAGTGCGGCGCTTCGCCCGGACCACGGCCGTCCATGTGCCGCGAGTAGTTCTCGATGCCCGAGCAGAACCCGATCTGCTCCATCATCTCGATGTCGAACGTGGTGCGCATCCGGAGGCGCTGGGCCTCGAGCAGCTTGCCCTGGCCCTCGAGCTCGGCGAGCCGTTCCGCGAGTTCTTCCTTGATGGAGGCGATCGCGCGGTGCATCACGTCGGTGTCCGCGACGTAGTGCGAGGCCGGGAAGATCGACACCGCGGGCAGGTCGTCGATGACGTTGCCGGTGAGCGGGTGCAGCGAGGAGAGCGCTTCGATCTCGTCACCGAACATCTCGATGCGGATCGCGTGCTCTTCGTACATCGGGATGATCTCGATGGTGTCGCCGCGCACCCGGAACGTGCCCCGGGCGAAGTCGACGTCGTTGCGCTGGTACTGCATGGCGACGAACTTGCGGACGAGCTGGTCGCGGGAGATCGTCTGGCCCACGTGGAGCGCGACCGATGCGTTCATGTACTGCTCGGGGGTGCCGAGACCGTAGATGCAGGAGACGGTGGACACCACCACGGTGTCGCGACGGCTGAGCAGCGAGTTCGTCGTGGAGTGCCGGAGTCGTTCGACCTCGGCGTTGACGGAGGAGTCCTTCTCGATGAAGGTGTCCGTCTGCGGGACGTACGCCTCGGGCTGGTAGTAGTCGTAGTACGAGACGAAGTACTCGACCGCGTTGTTCGGCATCAGGCTGCGGAACTCGTTGGCGAGCTGCGCCGCGAGGGTCTTGTTGTGCGCGAGCACGAGTGTCGGCCGCTGCACCTGCTCGATGAGCCACGCGGTCGTCGCCGACTTGCCGGTACCGGTCGCGCCCAGCAGCACGACGTCGGTCTCACCGGCGTTGATCCGCCCGGCGAGTTCCGCGATGGCCGCGGGCTGGTCGCCACTCGGCGAGTACTCGCTGATGACCTCGAACGGACGCACCGCTCGGGTCGGTTCGATCGCAACACCCATGGGGACAACGGTAGTCGGCACCCCTGACACCGAGGGCCCCTGCTCGCCCTCGGCGTACTGTCCGCTGCAAGCAGGCTCCAAGTCGACTGATGGTCATCGGGCATACCGTCCGATCCGTCCAGTCACCCGACTCCTTCCCACTCCCCCGAAGAGGCCTCATGACCACGGCGAACCCGGCCGCACCGATCAAGGGCACCCCGTTCCGCGGACGCATCCGCGGGCGTGTGCTCGTCCTGCTCTGCTGCATGTACGCGATCTCGTACATCGACCGGACGAACATCTCGACGGCGCTGCCCCACATCACCGAGGAGTTCGGGTTCAACGAGGCGACCGCCGGTCTCATCGTCTCCGCGTTCTCGTTGCCGTACGCACTACTGCAGGTGTTCGGCGGCACGATCAGCGAGAAGTTCGGCCCGCGCCGGGCGCTCTTCGTCATCACGGTGATCTGGGGCGTCGCGACGCTCTGGACCGGGTTCGCGGTCGGCTTCTGGACCCTCTTCGCCGCGCGGGCCCTGCTCGGGCTGAGCGAGGCCGCCGCGTTCCCGACCGCCACGCAGGCGATGAGCCGGTGGATCCCCCGCGACCGGAACGGCTTCGCCCAGGGCGTGGTGCACTCCGCGGCACGGCTCGGGAACGCGCTGGCCCCGCTCATCGTCGCGTGGGTGATCGGCGCGACGGGCAGCTGGCGCTGGGCGTTCTTCGCCACCGCGGTGCTGTCCCTGGCGTGGGCCGTCGTCTGGTTCGTCTGGTTCCGCGACAAGCCCGAGTCCGCGAAGGGCATCACGCAGGTCGAGCTCGCCGAGCTCCCGCCGGTCGAGACCCGCGCGACCCGTCCCCCGGTGCCGTGGCGGCAGCTGGCGAAGCAGATCCTGCCGGTCACCTTCGTCGACTTCGGGTACGGCTGGACCCTCTGGGTGTTCCTCACGTGGCTCCCGACGTTCCTCAGCTCCACCTACGGCCTGGAGATCGGCGACTTCGCCCTGTTCACCACCCTCATCCTGCTGGCCGGTGTCGTCGGGGACACCGTCGGCGGGATGCTCAGCGACCGCATCATCCACCGCGGCGGGAACACCCGGAACGCCCGCCGGACCATCCTGGTGATCGGGCTCGGCGGCTCGCTCCTCTGCCTCATCCCGCTCGTGATCGGGCAGGGGCTGCTCGTCGCGACGATCTCCCTGGCCCTGTCGTTCTTCTTCCTCGAGCTCTGCAACGCCAACCTGTGGGCGATCCCGATGGACGTGGCGCCGCAGTGGTCCGGCACGGCCTCGGGCTTCATGAACACCGGGTTCGGCATCGCCGGTGTCGTCTCGCCCATCGTGTTCGGTCTGCTCATCGACGCCTCGGGGTGGCAGGTGCCCTTCGCGCTCTCCTGCGTCCTGCTCGGAGCCGCGGCCGTCGTCGCGTGGTTCATGAAGCCCCAGCGGCTGACGTCCACCGACGGCGTGCTCGAGATCGGCACCCCGAAGGCCGAGCAGCGCTCGGCCTGACGGCCGGCAGCCTGTGCGCGGACCGTGCACCGGCCCTGGTGGTCCGCACGCGACGGCCGGGAGGCGCGGGTCGGGCCCGCCACGTGCCTCCCGGCCGTCGCGCCACGTGTCCACTGCCCCGCACGGCTGGTGCGAGGTTCCGGACCCCGTGGGACGGCGTCACCGTCGCACCACGGACGGAACCTCGCACGCGAGCTGCGCCGTGCGGGCGAGCGCTCAGCGCGCGGCGCGCCGCCCGACGTCGTCGGTCTCGCCGACGAGGGCGTCGTCCGGCTCCACCGGTTCCGGCGACCGCTGCGGCACCGCCGAGCCTGCGGAACGACGCGCCTGCGCCGCTCGCGACGCCCGAGAGGACAACGACGGCCGCCCGGTCAGCGGCACGCTGAGCGGCGTCCACCGGAACAGCTCGGTCACCGCGACGGACAGCACCAGCACGAGCAGGTAGGTGACGAGCGTGAGCCAGGGTCGCGGCACGACGGCCTCGAGCCAGCTGTCGCCGTAGAGCAGGATCCAGATGACGAACGGGTGGCTCAGGAAGATGCCGAACGAGCGATCGGACGCGTAGTCGACGAACCGGGCGGTCCGGCTCCCGGGGCGCCGTCGGTCCGCCCAGGCGGCGCCGATCGCCAGGAACCCGACGAACACCGCGGTGCTCCAGACCACCTGGACCGGCTGCAACGGTGTCCCTGCGGCGTAGAGGGACTGCCCGAGGCCCACCTGCAGCGCCCACACACCGAGGGTGAGCCCACCGACGCCGGCGAACGCCCACAGGACCGAACGGCGGTGGACCCGGATGAACCGCAGGAACGCATCCGCGTGGTCGGCGGCGATCGCCCCCGAGACGATGAAGAAGACGTACGAGAAGAAGAACTGCTTCTGGTACCCCTGCATCCACGCGTCGCTCGCCGGGAAGTACTTGTACCCGGCGAACACCACCAGCTGGACCAGGAACGCCACGACCAGCACGGTCACGTGGTGCCCACGGGTCCGGCGCACCAGCCAGACGATCACCGGCAGGAGCAGGTACACCTGCATCGTCACGAGCAGGAAGTAGAGGTGGTACCACGAGGTGCCGGTGACGATGCCCTCGGCCGCGGTGCGCACCAGGTCGGGGACGTCGCCACGGCGGGTGGGACTCAGCAGCCACGCCGCCGCGACGTAGACGAACGACCACGCCAGGTACGGCACGCCCACGAGCAGGAACCGCTTCGGCCAGAACTGCGCCATCGGCCTCGGGCGCAAGGTGTAGCTGTACACGAGCACGAACGCGGTCAGCGAGAAGAAGACCAGCCGGGTGAAGTGCAGCAGGGCGAGCAGCGCGTTCAGCCCGACGTCGTCGGTGGCGGCGGTGTGGCTCGTGGTGTGCACCCCGATCACGCACGCGAACGTGAGGATGCGGAGCACGTCGACCTCGTACAGGTGCCGGGGCTTGCCCTCGGCCGTCCGCGTCGGCGTCTGCACCCCCGGCTCGTCGCCGGTCGATGCCGGGGACACGCGTGATGGTCCGTTCACGATGGTCGGGCCATGGTCCGGACCTTCGCGCGCTGCACCTTGCCGGTGGGCGCACGCGGCAGGTCCGGCACGACGATGACCTCGACCGGTCGGCGGAACCGGGTCAGGTGTGCCTCGGCCCGGGCCACGAGGTCGGCCACGAGGGCTGCGTGGTCGACGGGTTCGTCGGGCTGCGGGATCACGTAGGCGATCGGGACGGCACCGAGCACGTCGTCGGGGCGGGCGACGACGACCGCCTCGAGCACGCGTGGGTCGCCGAGCAGGACGTCCTCGACCTCGGACGGGTAGACCTTCTCGCCACCGCGGTTGATGACGTCGTCGGAGCGTCCGGCCAGGGACACCCAGCCGTCGGTGCTGACGGACCCGACGTCACCGGTGTGCAGCCACCCGTCGGCGTCGAACCGCTCGGACGCGCAGCCACCCAGGTAGCCCCGAACGATCCCCTCGCCCCGCACCCACAGCGCACCGATCTCGCCGGCGGGCAGCACCGAGCCGTCCTCGCCGCGGACCTGCACCTCGGAGCTGACCGGCACCCCGACGGTACCCGGCCGGGCCGGTTCGTCGAGCGGCGTCGCCGTGATCTGCGAGGCGCCTTCAGTCATGCCCCAGCTCACGACGAGCGGCACGTCACCGAGGGCGGCGCGCACCGGATCCGGCAGCGGCGCCGACGCGCTGCGTACGAACCGCAGGCCCGGCGGGAACTCGAGCGGCCCGGTCTTCGCCAGCACGGCCAGGACGGCCGGGACGGCGTTCAGCCAGGTGATCCGTCGTTCCGCGAGCAGGTCCCAGAACCCGGTACGACGGAAGCGCCGGTCGAGCACGAGGGTCGCGCCGGCGACGAGCGTCGCGAGCAGTCCGACCACCTCGGCGTTGACGTGGAACAGCGGCAAGGAGTTGAACCCGCGGTCGTCCGGCACGAGCCGGTTGTGCCGTGCGACGGCCCGGGCGACGAACAGCAGCTGCGTCTCGGGCAGCTCGACGCCCTTCGGCGTGCCGGTCGAACCGGAGGTGAACAGCACGACGGACCCCTGGCCCGGCGGGTGCGGGCTGTGGGCGGGCAGGTCGCCGTCACGGACGGCGGTCGGGAGGAACGTGGCCGGGTCGATCCCGCTTGCCGGTGCCCCGGGGACGGTCCCGTCCACCGCGCGGTCCGACACGACGATGGACGCGCCGCCGATCAGGTCGGCGAGACGGCCGGGCTCGGTGGCCGGCTGGCCGGTGTCGACGGGGATCGCCCGGCGACCTGCGGCGACGGCGCTCAGGTGCACGACCGCGAACGCGAGCGGGTCAGCCACGTCGACCAGGACGGCACCCGACGGGGCGATGCCGATCGCGTCGAAGGTCCGCGACCAGGCGGTCACCGCGGCGTCGAGCGCACGGTACGTGAGGACGCGCTCGGAGCGGGCGTCCTCGAGGAAGTGGCGCACGCCCCCGTCGGCCGCACGGGCCCGGATGAGCGAGCGCAGGTCGGGTTCATCACGAACGGGCTGCACGCAGGAAGGCTATTGCGCGACGCTATGAGCGGTCAGAGGGAACAGCGGGATCTGTGGAGAACCGGTGCAGCATCCACTGCCACAGCGGGAGCATCCGGGGGACGCCGTCACGGGTGAGCGGCGTCGAGTCCTTGATGATCAGGGAGTGCGCCTTGCCGTCGCCGCCGAGGTCGGTGAGGATCGCATGCGGGTCCGCTCCGGCGAGTGGCGGTGCGGTGTCCGTCTCGAACGGCCCGGACACACCGCTCAACCCCAGGACGTCCCACGAACCGGTGATGCGGGGACCGAACGTGTCTCGGACGTCGTCGATGGCGTACATCCGGTCGACCGGTGTCCGGCCCGGGCGGTCCATCCACGCTGCGTGCGCCGGCCCGCGGGACTCCACGGGCGACGAGAACATCAGCGCGCCGTGGACACTGCGGATGTGGGCGATGTACGCCGCCTCTCCGCCGCCCTGCGAGTGCCCGGCCACGACGATGTCGTTCCAGACGATGCGGTCGTCGCCCTGGACGAACCGCCCCCAGCCGCCGTCGGGGTCGTGGTCGTCGAGGTACGCGACGGCGTCCCGGAAGCGCGAGACGATCGACCCGGCCGGACTGACCGCGCTGAACGCCGAGGGCCGCGTGCCGTCGAAGCGGTTCCGCTGCACCATGCCGTAACAGCGTGCGTTCGCCTCACACGTGCCGGACAGGGTGCGGCCGAGGTTCCAGTAGTCGAGGCCGAGCACGTGGTACCCGTCGGCCAGGGCGGCCCCGAGGAACCGCTGGTACTCCGCGGGACGGGATCGCGTCGCCGGCAGGAACAGCAGGAGCGGCCCGTCAGCCGAGGTGCGTGCGGCGAAGTCGTCACGGTTCGGGGTGAGCCGCTCACCGTTCACCGTTCCGAGCCGGAACCGGTGGAACTCCCCCTCGGGCCCGTGTTCGTCACCCGACGGCCGCTCGTGCACCGCGACCCGGCCGTTGTCCGCCACTCGCTGGGCACCGAGGACGTTCGCGGCGACGAGCGACGCGCCCCCGATCGCCACGAGGACGATCGCGGCGAGGACGAGCAGCAGGCGGTGGCTCATGGAGTGATCCGCGCCCACACCTCGTCAGCGGAGCGGATCGTCTGCTCGAGCGTCCCGGTGGCGTCGACGACGTGGTCGGAGAGGGCAAGACGGTCGGCATCGCTCGCCTGGGCGGCGACGCGGCGCTCGGCCTCGTCACGGGGCATGCCGCGGTGCTCGACGAGCCGTTCGATGCGCTGCGCCGCGGGGGCGTCGACCACCACGACGGCGTCGAACCGGAGCGGACGCGAGCCGCGGGCCTCGGCGAGCAACGGCACGTCGTAGACCACCACGGCGTCGGGGTCGGTGGCCTCGGCGGCGTCGAACGCCTGCTGCGCGAGCCGCCAGACCTCGGGGTGCGTGATGGCTTCGAGGTCCTTCCGCGCCGCGGGGTCCGCGAACACGATCGACCCGAGCGCCGGCCGGTCGAGCGAACCGTCGGCGGCGATCACCGACGGACCGAACCGCTCGGCGACCTGCGCCAGGCCCGGGCTGCCCGGTGCCACGGCGTCCCGCGCCAGTCGGTCGGCGTCGACGACGACGGCCCCGTGCTCGGCCCAGCGCCGGGAGACCGTCGACTTGCCCGCGGCGATGCCGCCCGTGAGTCCGATGATGTGCACGGCAACAGGGTAACGACCCCGATGCCCGGAAACGCCGGAAGCCCGGCACCCTGTCAGGGGTGCCGGGCTTCCGGTCGGGACGAACCGCTCGATCAGTTGTTGGTCGAGCTGAGCTTCTCGCGGAGTGCAGCGAGCGACGCGTCGTCGGCCAGGGGGCTCGCGCCACCCGTCTCGCCGGCGAACGACGAGGTCGACGACGACGAGGAAGCCGTGGCCGGGAGGTCGAAGCCACCCTGCGCCTCGTCGGCGATGGTCTTCGCGACCTGCGCCTTGTGGGCTTCCCAACGACCCTGGGCGGCCGCGTACTGGCCCTCCCACTCGGTGCGCTGCGTGTCGTAGCCCTCGAGCCACTCGTTGGTCTCCGGGTCGAAGCCCTCGGGGTACTTGTAGTCACCCTTGTCGTCGTACTCGGTCGGCATGCCGTAGAGCGCCGGGTCGAACTCGTCGCTCTCCGGGTCGACGCCCTCGTTCGCCTGCTTGAGGCTGAGCGAGATGCGGCGACGGTCGAGGTCGATGTCGATGATCTTGACGAAGACCTCGTCGTTGACCGAGACGACCTGCTCGGCGAGCTCGACGTGCTTGTTCGAGAGCTCCGAGATGTGCACGAGGCCCTCGATGCCGTCGGCAACGCGGACGAAGGCACCGAACGGGACGAGCTTCGTGACCTTGCCCGGTGCGATCTGACCGATCGCGTGGGTGCGGGCGAAGACCTGCCACGGGTCCTCCTGCGTCGCCTTGAGCGAGAGCGACACGCGCTCGCGGTCCAGGTCGACCTCGAGGATCTCGACGGTGACTTCCTGACCGACCTCGACGACCTCGCTGGCGTGCTCGATGTGCTTCCAGCTGAGCTCGGAGACGTGGACGAGACCGTCGACGCCGCCGAGGTCCACGAACGCACCGAAGTTGACGATCGAGGACACGATGCCCTTGCGGACCTGGCCCTTGTGGAGGTTGTTGAGGAACGTCGTCCGGGACTCGGACTGCGTCTGCTCGAGGAGTGCACGGCGCGACAGGACCACGTTGTTGCGGTTCTTGTCGAGCTCGAGGATCTTCGCCTCGATCTCCTGGCCGAGGTACGGCGTCAGGTCGCGGACACGACGGAGCTCGATGAGCGAGGCGGGGAGGAAGCCACGGAGGCCGATGTCGACGATGAGACCGCCCTTGACGACCTCGATGACCGTCCCGGTCACGACGCCGTCGGACTCCTTGATCTTCTCGACGTCGCCCCACGCACGCTCGTACTGCGCGCGCTTCTTCGACAGGATGAGGCGGCCTTCCTTGTCCTCCTTCTGGAGAACCAGGGCCTCGACCTCGTCGCCGACCTCGACGACCTCGTTGGGGTCGACGTCGTGCTTGATCGAGAGCTCGCGCGAGGGGATGACGCCCTCGGTCTTGTAACCGACGTCGAGGAGGACCTCGTCGCGGTCGATCTTCACGACGGTGCCGGAGATGAGATCACCGTCGTTGAAGAACTTCAGGGTCTTCTCGACCTCGGCCAGGAAGTCATCAGCCGAACCGATGTCGTTGATGGCGACCTGCTTAGGAGCCTTGGTCGTAGTGGTTGTCATGTAGAGATTGCTCCGAACGGACATGAGTCGGGCCATGGCGTGCGGGGACTCGGCCCCCGTGGTGCACCGCCGTGGCGATTGATTGAGTGGCGCGGATTGCGCCGCACAAGTCTAACCGCACCGGCGGAGGCCCCACAACCGGGCGTGTCGACGGCGCGTCACCCGACCAGGGCGGTCCGCAGGGTGTCGAGGCCGATGCTGCCGAGCGAGAGCGCACGGTGGTGGAACGCCTTCAGGTCGAAGTCGGCTCCCTCGCGGGCGGCGACCTCGTCGCGGATGGACTCCCAGACGCGCTGACCCACCTTGTACGAGGGGGCCTGCCCCGGCCACCCGAAGTACCGGGCGACCTCGAACCGGACGAACGCGGGGTCCATGTTCACGTTCTGCCCCATGAAGTCGAGCGCGTACTCCCACGTCCAGCCGCCGCCGTCGGGGTTCGTCTTCTGCAGGTGCACGCCGATGTCGAGCACGACGCGGGCCGCCCGCATGCGCTGCCCGTCGAGCATGCCGAGCCGGTCGCCGTCGTCGTCGAGGAACCCGAGCTGCTCCATCAGCCGTTCGGCGTACAGCGCCCAGCCCTCGACGTGCCCGGAGGACCCGGACAGCTGCCGGCGCCACGTGTTCAGTTCGCCGCGGTTGTAGACGCCCTGGCTGATCTGCAGGTGGTGTCCCGGGACGCCCTCGTGGTAGACCGTGGTCTTCTCGCGCCAGGTGCCGAACTCGGTGACGCCCTCGGGCACGGACCACCACATGCGGCCAGCACGGGAGAAGTCGTCGGAGGGGCCGCTGTAGTAGATGCCGCCCTCCTGCGTGGGGGCTATCCGGCACTCGAGGCGACGGATCGGTTCCGGGATGTCGAAGTAGGTCCCGGCCATCGCGGCGATCGACGCGTCGCTCGTCTCCTGCATCCACCGCTGCAGCGCGTCGGTGCCGTGCAGGATCCGGGACGGGTCGGTGTCGAGCACCTCGATCGCCCGGGCGACACTCGCGCCGGACTCGATGCGGTCGGCGATGCGCTCCTGCTCGTCCCGCATGCGCGCGAGTTCCTCGAGGCCCCACTCGTACGTCTCGTCGAGGTCGACGACGGCGCCGAGGAACCGGCGCGAGTGCAGCTCGTAGGCTTCGCGACCGACGGCGTCGACGGGGGTGGCGAGCGGCAGCAGCTCGTGCTCCAGGAACTGGCCGAACGAGCGGTAGGCCGCCGCGGCGACCTCGGCACCGCGGTGCAGGTCTGCTCGGAGCGTCTCCGGCACGGGGCCGTCGCCCTCGAACGCCGCGGAGTCGGCCAGCTGACGGAACATCCCGCCCTCGGCGCCGGTTCGCGCCGCCTGCTCGGCGATGAGCGCGACCTGGCGCTTCGCCGGGGTGACGTCCTCGCGGGTGCCCTCGAGCAGGGTCTCGCGGATGCCCTCGAGCGCGTCGGGCAGCGCGTGCAGTCGGCTCGCGATGTCCTGCCAGTCGCCCTCGGTCGCGGTCGGCATCAGGTCGATGATCTCGCGGACCGACTGCGCCGGGCTCGCGATGACGTTGAGGTCACGGAGGTGGAGCTTGCGCTCGTACGACTCCTGCACCAGGTCCAGCTCGGCCCCGAGGTCGGCCTTCGTCACCTGGTCCACCGAGTCGGCGGCGGGAGCGGCGTCGAGCGCACGCTTCGCACCGCGCGCGGCCTCGGCCATCGCGGCGGCGCCGGCGGGCGAGGTGTCGCCGTACTCCCCCGTGCGCCCCGGGACGCCGATGTACGTGGCGGTCGTCGGGTCGAGGTCGACGAGGGTGGTGACCCAGTCCTCGGCGACGCGGTCGACGGCGGACGGCTGGCGGACAGGACGCTCTTCGCTCATGCCCCGACCCTACCGACCCGCGGGTCGGCAGGACTCCCGAGCCACCCGGGTCAGTGGGCGGCGCTCTCCCAGTTCGGCCCCACACCGACCGAGACGTCGAGCGGGACGGTCAGCTCGGCGGCGCTGCCCATCCGGGTACGGAGGATCTCCTCGACACGCTCCTGCTCCCCGGGCGCGACCTCGAGGATGAGCTCGTCGTGCACCTGGAGCAGCAGGTGCGACTGCAGCTCGCCGTCGCGCAGGTCGTCGGCGACCCCGAGCATCGCGATCTTGATGATGTCGGCGGCCGAACCCTGGATCGGGGCGTTCAGCGCGGCGCGTTCGGCGTTCTCGCGCAGGACCCGGTTCGGGCTCTTCAGGTCGGGGAACGGGCGACGGCGACCGAAGATCGTCTCGGTGTAGCCGTCCTCGCGCGCCTGCTCGACGACGTTGCGCAGGTAGTCGCGCACCGCGCCGAAGCGGGCGAAGTACTCGGTCATCAGGGTGCGGGCCTCGGACTGCTCGATGCGCAGCTGCTTCGACAGGCCGAAGGCGCTCAACCCGTAGGCCAGGCCGTAGGACATCGCCTTGACCTTGGTGCGCATCTCGTTGGAGACCTCGGACGGGTCGACGCCGAACACCCGCGCGCCGACGAAGCGGTGCAGGTCCTCGCCCTCGTTGAAGGCCTGGATGAGCCCCGGGTCGCCGGAGAGGTGCGCCATGATCCGCATCTCGATCTGCGAGTAGTCGGCGGTGACGAGCGTCGTGTACGGCTCGGCCACCGCGAACGCCGACCGGATCCGGCGACCGACGGCCGTCTTCACCGGGATGTTCTGCAGGTTCGGGTCGGTCGACGAGACCCGGCCGGTGCTCGTACCGGTCTGCTCGTACCGGGTGTGGATGCGCCCGTCGACCACGGCGGCGTCGAGGGTGTCGACGATCTGCCGGAGCTTCGTGGCGTCGCGGTGCTGCAGCAGGAGCCCGAGGAACGGGTGCGGGTGCTGTTCCTGCAGGTCCGCCAGGCTCGCGGCGTCGGTCGAGAACCCGGTCTTGGTCTTGCGGGTCTTCGGCATCGCGAGCTCGGTGAACAGGACTTCCTGCAGCTGCTTCGGCGACCCGAGGTTGACCTCGTGGCCGATCTCGGCGAAGGCCTGCTGCGCGAGTTCGGCGGCGCGCTCCCCGAGTTCCTTCGACAGGCCGGTGAGCACCGGGCGGTCGATGCCGACGCCGACGGTCTCCATGCCGGCCAGCACCGACACGAGCGGCAGCTCGATGTCGTCGAGGACCTGCAGCGAGGACCCGTCGATCCGGGCGCGCAGGGCCGTGGTGACGCGGAGCACGAACCACGCGTGCACCCCGACGTTGACCGGGTCGGTCTCGGGGACCAGCTGGTTGGGGTCGGCCGTCGGCAGTTCTTCGCCGAGCTCCTGGTAGACGAGGTCGGACAGTGGCTGTCCCTGCTTGCCGGGCTGCGCGAGCCACCCCATGATGCGTGCGTCGCCGGCGATGCCGTTCACGACGAAGCCGGCGGTGCCGAGCGCCTTGATGGCGGCCTTTGCGTCGTGGAAGTGCTTCGGGGCGTCGGAGGCGAACCAGGCCGAGAGCTGCTCGTAGTCCTGCGCGCCGCTGCCGCCCGGTACCAGCACGGCGTCGTCGTGGGTCGCGATGCCGATGGCGCTGAGGCGTCCGTCGATGACCTCGACCGCGACGCCGTAGCCGTTCGCCGCCTCGGTCGCGTTGCGGCGCTCGAGCCAGTAGCCGAGCTCTTCGTCGATCAGGGTCTTGACGGGCGGCGGCGTCGGCGCGCCGTCATCGACGGTGCCCTCGGCCGCGGGCTCGGCGGGGTCGCCCGACCCGGCCACCTTGAAGACGCGGTCGAGCAGCGTGCGGAACTGCAGTTTGGCGAAGAGCTCGCGCACCGCGGTCTCGTCGACCGGGCGGAGCGCGACGTCGGCGGGACCGACGGGCAGCTCGACGTCGGTGACCAGGCGGTTGAGCCGGCGGTTCCGGATCGCCCGGTCCTGCTGTTCGCGCAGGTTGTTGCCGACGACGCCCTTGATCTCGTCGGCGTGCTCGAGGACGCCGTCGAGCGACCCGTACTGAGTGACCCACTTGACCGCGGTCTTCTCGCCGACCTTGTCGATGCCGATCAGGTTGTCGCTGGTCTCGCCGACGAGTGCGGCGATGTCCGGGTACTGGTGGGGCTCGATGCCGTAGCGCTCGTAGACCTTGTCGCGGTCGTAGCGGGTGAGTTCGGAGACACCGCGGACGGACGGGTAGAGCAGCGTGACGTCGTCGTTGACGAGCTGGATCGAGTCGCGGTCACCGGAGACCACGTAGACCTTGAAGCCCTGGTCGGCACCCTGCTTGGAGAGGGTCGCGAGGATGTCGTCGGCCTCGTAGTCCTCTTTCGTGACGGTGGTGATGCCCATCGCCTCGAGCGCCTGCTGCAGGAGCGGGATCTGGCCCTTGAACTCGGCCGGGGTCTCGGAGCGGGTGCCCTTGTACTCGGCGTACTCACGGGTGCGGAACGAGAACCGGGAGATGTCGAACGCCACCGCCAGGTGGGTGGGCTTCTCGCGCTGCAGGAGCATCAGCAGCATCGAGATGAAGCCGTGGATCGCGTTGGTGTGCTGCCCCTCGCGGTTCACGAAGCTGTCGACCGGCAGCGCGTAGAAGGCCCGGAAGGCGAGCGAGTGGCCGTCGATGACCATGAGGGTAGGCTTTGCGGAGTCCGACACCCGGACAGCCTACCGACGCCCGCTGACACGGAAGGTCGACGCAGACCGTGACCGACGACACCACATCGACCACGATCGATCCCCGCATCGACGAACGCGGCATGGGCGAGCTGGCCGAGAAGATGGGCATGGTCATCACCGAGCTCTCGGCCGAGCGGGCGGTCGGTTCGATCCCCGTCGAGGGCAACCGCCAGCCGGTCGGCCTGCTGCACGGCGGTGCCTACGTCGTCCTCGCGGAGAGCCTCGGTTCGATGGCCGCGAACGTGCACGCCGGGCCCGACCGCTACGCCGTCGGCATCGAGCTCAGCGCCTCGCACTCCCGCAGCGCCACGAGCGGCATCGTCACGGGCACGTGCACCGCCATCCACCTGGGCGGCACGCTCACCACCCACGAGATCGTCCTGACCGACGACCAGGGTCGTCGCTGCTCCACCGTGCGGATCACGAACATGATCCGCGAGCGACGCTGACCGACGGAGCGACGGAGCGACGGCTCAGTCCTCCGGCGGCCGCTGCAGCAGCAGGCGGGCGTCGCCGAACCCGAGCCGCCGGTAGAGCCGTTCGCCGTCCACGCTCGAGTGCACCGACGTCCGCTCCACGCCGAGCTCGTCGGCGAGCTCGAGCAGCGCCGTCACGAGGCGTCCGGCGACGCCGGAACCACGCAGCTCCGGGTGCACGTAGACCGTCTGCAGCTCGGCGGCGAACCGGTCACCGTCGACGTGCGGCGCCGGCGGTCGCGGGTGGACCGCCAGCCACGCCATGCCGAGCACCACGCCGTCCCGCTCGGCGACCACGCACCGGTGCGACTCCCGGTGACGGGCGGCGAAGTCCGTCATCGCCCTGCGGTACTCCCCCGGCGTCTGCACCGGTGAGCGGCCGTCCTCGTCGACGCTCCACCGCCACCGCAGGTCCGCCACCGCCGGCATGTCGTCAGGCCGGGAGGCCCGGATCACCACGTCGTCCATGGCTCCAGCCTGCCAGGTGGTCGCGGCACACGCCCCGCCCCCGGACGCAGGAACGCCGCCGACCCCAGGAGGTTCGACGGCGTTCCGTGAGCGACGGTGGTGCGCTGGACTACTTCTTGGCGCTGAGCTGCTCGATGATCGCCTTCGCGACGTCGTGCATGGTCAGGCGGCGGTCCATCGAGGCCTTCTGGATCCAGCGGAACGCCTCGGGCTCGGTGAGGCCCATCTTCTCGTTCAGCAGGCCCTTGGCGCGGTCGACGAGCTTGCGGGTCTCGAAGCGCTCGACGAGGTCGGCGACCTCGGCCTCGAGCGTGATGATCTGCTGGTACCGCGAGAGGGCGATCTCGATCGCGGGGAGCAGGTCGTTCGGGGTGAAGGGCTTGACCACGTAGGCCAGCGCTCCGGCCTCGGTCGCACGCTCGACGAGGTCCTTCTGGCTGAACGCCGTCAGCAGGACGACGGGCGCGATGTGGTTCTTGGACAGCTTCTCGGCTGCGGAGATGCCGTCGAGCTGGGGCATCTTGACGTCCATCACGACGAGGTCGGGGCGGAGGTCGGTCGCGAGCTGGACGGCGGTCTCACCGTCACCGGCTTCACCGACCACGTCGAACCCGTTGTCGCGGAGGATCTCCACGATGTCGAGGCGGATGAGCGACTCGTCCTCGGCGACGACGACGCGACGGGGTGCTGGTGCTGTTGCTTCTGTGTCACTCACGGACGAAAGCCTACTAGACGTCGGAAGTGCCGTATCCCAGACCACGCAGATCGATCAGTCGGATCAGCGGCTTGGTACGAGTGGCGGGACGCGGGTCCGAACCGCCCCGCACGCCGTGAGCAATTTCGTACGAGTGGCGGGACGCGGGTCCGAACTGCCCCGCACGCCGTGAGCAATTTCGTACGAGTGGCGGGACTTGAACCCGCACGCCGTGAGGCAGAGCATTTTGAGTGCCCCGTGTCTGCCGATTCCACCACACTCGCGAGGAGGCCAACACTACCAGCCCGACCCGCGCCTCCCGGCCCGTCGTCGACCGTCTCAGGAGCCCTCGAGCGCCTCGATCGCCGCCACGAGACCGGCCCGTCGCGGCGACCGCCGCGGCAGCACCGCGAGCAGCGCGCGGAGCACGAGCGCGTCGGTCGCACCGTCCGGGGTGCGCGCCCACGCGAGCAGGGCGTCGACGCCGCCGTCGGCGACGACCGACTCGCGGAACCGCAGCCGCACCAGGTCCCGGACCGCGTCGACGCCGGGTGCGGCGGAGCCCGGCAGGACCGGTCCGGCGTACCGGTCGACGGCCTGGAGGCGCGCCCCGCGTTCGAGCGCGGACAGCACGCCGTCGACGTCGGTCCGGACCCCGGTCACCCGGTACGGCCGCGACGTCACGGTCACGTCCGGCGCGTGCTGCGCGAGGACCCGGCGCAGCCGGACGACCTCGGCGCGCAGGGTGACGACCGCGCCCGGGTCACCGTAGACGGCGGCGGCGAGGTCGGTCGCTGCGAGACCGGCGGGGTGCGCGGCGAGCACGACGAGCAGTTCGGAGTGCCGGGCGGACAGCTCGACCCGGCGGTCGGCGATCCGGAGCACGGCGGTGTCGGTCCCGAGCACGGTCAGCTCGGCCGACGGTACGCGGGGTGTCCGCGCCCGTGGTCGGACCGCGGCGAGGGCGAGCTGGGCCTCGGCTGCGGCGACCGTGGCGGCGAGCAGCGACAGCGTGTGCCGCTCGACGGCGCGGTCGTCGCCCGTCAGGTCGAGCACGCCGACGGTCGCACCGCTCGCGTCGTGCACCGGGACCGCCGTGCACGAGAACGGCTTGACGGCGTTCGCGTAGTGCTCGTCGGAGCGGATCTGCACCGGACGGTCGAGGCGCAGTGCCGTGCCGGGCGCGCTGGTGCCGACGCGGTCCTCCGACCAGTCGGCCCCGGGGACGAAGCCCATGTCCTCGGCGGCGCGACGGGTGGAGCGGGCGCCGTCGACCCAGACGAGACGGCCCGCGGCGTCCGCGACGGCGACGACGCACCCGGCCGAGCGGGAGTCGTCGAGCAGCAGCCGGCGGACCACCGGCAGCAGGGTGGCGAGTGGGCCGTCGTGCCGGACGGCGTCGAGTTCGTCGTCGCCGAGGGCGAGGACCGGGGTGGCGTCGGGGTCGACCCGGGCGGACCGCTGCCACGATGCGGCGACGAGCGGGCGGAGCCGACCGGGTGCGCGCATGCGTCCTCCGATCGACCCCACCCGCCGCTCCGTCGCGACGCGTGCGGTCAGCCTACGTCCGGGCCACCCGCGGGACCAGGCCGAGATCGGCGAGCTCGGCGTCGTCGAACATCCGCGACCGGGTGAGGAACCGTTTGCCCTCCGGGACCTCGACCGAGAACCCGCCGCCCCGACCGTCGACGACGTCGATCGTCAGGTGCGTGTACTTCCAGTACTCGAACTGCGACACCGACATGTAGACCTCGACCGGCTCGAGGCCGTCCACCTGCAACGCGCCGAGCAGGACGTCCCCCGGACCGGTCCGGAACATGCCGACGGGGTAGCACATCGGACTCGAGCCGTCGCAGCAGCCGCCGGACTGGTGGAACATCAGCGGACCGTGCCGGGCGGTGAGGGTCCGCAGGAGCTCCCCCGCCGCCGGCGTCACCGCGACGCGTGCGGTGTCGGGCATCAGAAGAAGCCCATCGGTCCATCGGCGTAGGAGACGAGCAGGTTCTTCGTCTGCTGGTAGTGGTCGAGCATCATCTTGTGGTTCTCGCGCCCGATGCCGGACTGCTTGTAGCCGCCGAAGGCCGCACCCGCCGGGTACTGGTGGTACGTGTTCGACCACACGCGCCCGGCCTGGATGTCCCGTCCGGCGCGGTACAGGGTCGTGACGTCCCGGCTCCACACCCCGGCGCCGAGCCCGTACAGGGTGTCGTTGGCCGTGGCGATCGCGTCGTCGTAGCCGCTGAAGGACGTCAGCGCGAGCACGGGCCCGAAGATCTCCTCCTGGAAGATCCGCATCGAGTTGTCGCCCTCGAACACCGTCGGCGTGACGTAGTAGCCGCCGGAGAGTTCGCCGCCCAGGTCGGCGCGCTCGCCACCGGTCAGGAGCTTCGCACCCTCCTGCTTGCCGATGTCGATGTAGCTCAGGATCTTCTCGAGCTGGTCGTTGGACGCCTGGGCGCCGATCATCGTCGACAGGTCGAGCGGGTGTCCCTGCTTGACGGCGCGGACGCGTTCCAGGCCGTCGGCGACGAACCCGTCGTAGATCTCCTTCGCCACGAGTGCCCGCGACGGACACGTGCAGACCTCGCCCTGGTTGAGGTTGAAGAACGTGAAGCCCTCGAGCGCCTTGTCGTAGAAGGAGTCCTTCTCGGCCGCCACGTCGGGGAAGAACACGTTCGGGCTCTTGCCGCCGAGCTCGAGCGTCACCGGGATGAGGCTCTGCGAGGCGTACTGCATGATCAGCCGCCCGGTCGTGGTCTCCCCCGTGAAGGCGATCTTCCGGATGTCCGGGTGCTGCGCGAGCGGTGCGCCGACCTCGATGCCGAAGCCGTTGACCACGTTGAGCACCCCGGCGGGCAGCAGGTCGCGGATGAGCTCGACGAGCACGTGGATGGACGCCGGGGTCTGCTCGGCGGGCTTCAGCACGACGCAGTTGCCGGCGGCGAGGGCCGGTGCGAGCTTCCACACCGCCATCAGGATCGGGAAGTTCCAGGGGATGATCTGCCCGACCACGCCGAGCGGCTCGTGGAAGTGGTAGGCCACGGTGTCGTGGTCGATCTCGCCGGCGGAGCCCTCCTGTGCGCGGATCGCCCCGGCGAAGTACCGGAAGTGGTCGATCGCGAGCGGGATGTCGGCGCCGAGGGTCTCGCGGATCGGCTTGCCGTTCTCCCACGTCTCGGCGACGGCGAGCATCTCGAGGTGCTCCTCCATGCGGTCCGCGAGCTTGTTGAGGATGACGGCACGTTCGGCCGCGCTCGTCCGTCCCCAGGCCGGGAACGCCTTCCATCCGGCGGCGACGGCCCGGTCGACGTCCGTGGAGTCACCGCGGGCCACCTCGGTGAACACCTTGCCCGTGACGGGGGTGGGGTTCTCGAAGTACTGCCCGCTGGCGGACGGCACGTACTCCCCGCCGATGAAGTGGTCGTACCGGGATCGGTACTCGACCAGGGAGCCGGGCTCGCCGGGTGCGGCGTAGCTGGTGGGCGAGGGTGCGATGGTCATGGTGGTGCCCTTTCGACGACGCTGTCGGGGCGCACGGGTCGCGCGCCTGCTCCGCACGGTACGACCGCGGGGGTTGCAGGTCGTTGCACGGCCCGCGGCTCCGACGGGTAGCGTGCTGGACACCAGCGCTGGCGATCAGGGAGGAGCGCTCGTGGATTCTCGTGCCGTCAGGACGTTCCGGGTGTTCGTCGTCGTCACCGCCGTCGTCGCCATCGCACTGGGCATCGTGGCCATCGTCTGGCCCCGCCCGTCGCTCGTGCTCGTGGCGCTGCTGTTCGGCGTGTACCTCGTCGTGGCCGGGGCACTGCGCGTCTTCGCCGCGGTGCGGGGGCACGGCACCCGTCCGGTGTGGCGGTGGACGTCCGGCATCGTCGGCGGCCTGGTCGCGGTCGCGGGGCTCGTGACCCTGCTCGACCCGGCGATCCCGCTCGTCGTCTACGCGGTGCTCGCCGGTGTCGGGTTCGTGATCGAGGGGATCGTGTCGATCGTCGGTGGGTTCGTCGGGCACCCGGGATCGTCGCGCGTGCCGACGCTCGTGAGCGGGGTGCTGTCGATCCTCGGCGGCGTGGCCGTGCTCGTCGCCCCGGGGCTCGCGCTCGCGGTCTTCATGGTGTTCGCCGGCATCGCGCTCATCGTCGTCGGCGCCGCTGCACTGCTGCTGCTCCCCCCGCGCGCCGCCGTCCGACGCTGACCGCCGTCGCGGCGGCGGCGGCCGAAGGCGCCCTCGAGCAGCGCGCGTTGGTGCGAGTTCATGAACGGACGCTCGACCACCACGGCGAACAGCACGCAGAGCGCGACGGCGACGGGGGCGACACCGAACAGCATCAGCGCGAACTGCACCGGGGTCGGCAGGTCGAGCGGCAGGAGGAGCAGGTTCCCGAGCGCGAGCAAGGGGCTGTGCACCAGGTACACGCTGTACGACACCAGGCCGAACTGGACCAGTCGCCGGCCGCCGAGCACCCCACGCGCGCGGTGCGTCCCGGCGTGCCCCGTCCGCTGCCCCTCGGCGAGGACCATCAGGAGCAGGGTCGATCCGACGCCGACCACCACACCCACCGTGACCCCGGACACGGCGCCGGGCGCCACGACGACCAGGCCGTACGCCGCGACCAGCACCACGGTGGCGAGGACCAGCGTCGAGCGCTGGTGACGCAGGAGCGCCCGCGCGAGGCGGGGACGTCGGCGGCGCAGCTCATCCTCGGGGCCGACGACCAGGGACGCGCCGTACATGCCCAGGGCGAAGATGCCCAGGAAGTGGGGCGCCGACCACGCGCCGACCCCGGTCCGGACGGAGACCGCGGCCAACACGAACAGCAGTGCGACGAGGACGAGCGGCGGCACGCGTCGCCAGACGACCAGGAGCACCGGCATCAGGAGCATGAGCTGCATCTCGATCGGCAGGCTCCACAGCGTCCCGTTGATGGTCGTGATCCAGTCCGGCGAGAAGTTGTGCACCAGCAAGACGTGCGCCACGATGCTCTGCAACGTCACGGGGAGCTTGTCGTCCCAGAGCGTGCCGTGCGGGACCCCCATCACCGGCACGAACGCGATGAGTGCGAGCGAGACCAGCAGCGCGGCGAGGTAGGGCGGCACGAGCCGTCGGATGCGCCGCTGCGCGAACACCAGGTAGCTGCTGCCGAGGGCGAGGTCCCGCCGTCCAGCCACCGCGATCATGAGCGTGAACCCGGAGATCGCGACGAAGGCGGGGACCCGTACGTCGCCGGCGTCGAGCAGGCGCCAGACGACGGGCATCGATTCCTCGAGCGCTCCGGCCACCCCGGTGAACCGAGCGGTGTGCGCCAGGACGACGAGGATCGCGAGGATCCCCCGGAGTCCGTCCACGTGGGCGAGGTCGAGCCGGGGAAGACGATCGGATGCCATCCCAACAGCATCTCACATCTCGTATATGAATACCAAGGTCACGCGGAGCCGGTGCCGAAGAGCAGCCCGAGTGCGTAGGTCACGATCGCCGCACCGAACCCGATGGCGAGCTGCCGGAAGGCCCGCTTGCCGGGAGACGCTCCGCTCAGCACGCCGACGACGGCACCGGTGCCGAGCAGGGCGATGCCCACCAGCCCGCCGGCCACCGCGATCGCCGGCCACCCCTGCATCCCGAACAGGAACGGGAGCACCGGGATGATCGCGCCCGAGGCGAAGAAGCAGAAGCTCGACACCGCGGCGCTCAGCCCGGTACCGACCGCCTCGTGGTCGTCCGCGACCGCGGTCGAACCGGTCGCCGGCCGCCGCTCGCCGATGCCGGACAGCACCTGCGCGGCGTGCTCGGTCGCCTCGGCCTCGGACATCCCGCGCGCGCGGTAGACCAGCGCGAGCTCGTTCGCATCGACGTCCAGGTCCGACACCGCCTTGCCGGCCTCGGGGTGCGGCGCGGACGCCTCGAGCAGTTCGCGTTGCGACCGGACGGAGACGTACTCCCCCGCCCCCATCGACAACGCGCCGGCGAGCAGGCCGGCGATGCCGCTCAGCAGCACGAAGTGCCGGTCGGCCCCCGAAGCACTGATGCCGATGATGAGCGCCAGGTTGGACACCAGACCGTCGTTCGCGCCGAACACCGCCGCCCGGAACGTGCCGGACAGCCGCATCCGGCCCCGGTTCGCGAGCCCGCGCACGACCTCGCCGTGGATCCGCTCGTCGGCGGCCATCCGCGCGGTCGCGTCCGAGTCGTCGGCGTACGGCGAGCGGTCCTCGGCGCGCTGCATGAGCGCGAGGACGAAGACCGACCCGAACCGCTTGGCCAGCACGGCGAGCACCCGGGTGCGCAGGCTCCCCCGCTGGGGCCGTCCGACGTCGTCGCCGAGCAGGTCGAGCCAGTGGTCGGCGTGCCGTCCCTCGGCCTCGGCCAGCGCGGCGAGGATCTCGCGCTCCTCGCCGGAACGGCGGGCAGCGAGGTTGCGGTACACGGCCGCCTCGGCACGTTCGTCGGCCAGGTAGCGACGCCAGCGGCGGACGTCGGCGCGCGGCGCCGGGGTGTCGGATCGGAGGCTCACAGCGACCATCCTGCCGCCTGCGGCCGACGTCCGGTCACCACCAGGGCCGTGGAGACGCGGCAGGGCGCGGACCGGAAGCGGTCGGCGCTGCTCGCGCCGGGCCTCCAGTCCGCGCCCTGGTGGCGACGGATCCCTCGGATCAGTCCCGGACGTAGGCCGGGGCGGCCTCGGCGTGGGCGTCGCCCACCCGGTGCACGCGCAGGTCGTTCGTCGAGCCCTCGATGCCGGGAGGGGACCCGGCCGTCACGATGACGCGGTCGCCGGGGGCAGCCAGGCCGTTCTCGAGGAGGACGTCGTCCACCTGCGAGAAGAGCTCGTCGGTGTGGGTCTTCCGCTCCACCAGGAACGAACGGACACCCCAGGTGAGGGCCATCCGGCGGCGCGTGGCCTCGTTCGGGGTGAAGGCGATGATCGGCAGACCGTGGCGCAGGCGCGACATGCGGCGGGCCGAGTCGCCGGACTCGGTGAAGACGCAGAGGTACGACGCCTCGGTGAACTCGGCGATCTCGACGGCGGCGAGGGTGATCGCCCCACCGAGCGTGCGCGGCTTGGTGCCGAGCGGGGCGATGCGCTCGAGACCGTGGTCCTCGGTGGACTCGACGATGCGGGCCATGGTGCGGACGGTCTGCACCGGGTACTCACCGACGCTCGTCTCACCGGACAGCATGACCGCGTCGGCACCGTCGAGGACGGCGTTCGCGACGTCGGACGTCTCGGCGCGGGTGGGGATCGGCGACGAGATCATCGACTCGAGCATCTGCGTCGCGACGATGACCGGCTTCGCCATGCGGCGGGACAGCTCGACGGCGCGCTTCTGCACGATCGGGACGGCCTCGAGCGGGAGCTCGACGCCGAGGTCACCGCGGGCGACCATGATGCTGTCGAAGGCGTCGATGATCTCCTCGAGCGCGTCGACGGCCTGGGGCTTCTCGACCTTGGCGATGACCGGCAGGCGCTTGCCCTCTTCGTCCATGATCTCGTGGGCACGCACGACGTCGCTCGCGTTGCGCACGAACGACAGCGCGATGAGGTCGGCGCCCTGGCGGATCGCCCAGCGCAGGTCGGCCTCGTCCTTCTCGCTCAGCGCGGGGACGTTGACGGCGACACCGGGCAGGTTGATGCCCTTGTTGTTGGACACCGTGCCGGGGACGACGACCTCGGTGCGGACCCGCACGCCGTCGGTGTCGAGGACACGGAGGCGGACACGGCCGTCGTCGATGAGCAGCGGGTCGCCGGGCTTGACGTCCTGCGGCAGGCCCTTGAACGTCGTGCCGCAGATCTCCTTCGAGCCAGGGACGTCCTCGGTCGTGATGGTGAAGATGTCACCGACCGCCAGGTCGTGCGGGCCGTCGGCGAAGCGTGCCAGACGGATCTTCGGACCCTGCAGGTCGACGAGGATCGCGACGGGCTTGCCGAGTTCTTCGGCGGCACGACGGACGTTGACGTAGTTGGCCTCGTGAACGCTGTAGTCACCGTGGCTGAGGTTGAGGCGGGCGACGTCGACGCCCGCTTCGATGATCTCCTTGACGGTCTCGTAGTCCGACGTTGCCGGTCCGAGCGTCGAAACGATCTTTGCGCGTCTCAATGGATTCCTTCGTGGTGGTGGATGGAGCTTGGGTTTCCGCGCTGTGGGGCCGCGCGGAACGAAGCGAGGCCACCAGCACCCTACCGAGTGCTGGTGGCCTCACGCTCACGGGAGCGTGAGCATCTGGTGGAGACGGTCCGCCGTCTGGCGGCGGTCCGACATCTGGTGGCCGTCCGACATTCCGTGATCGTCCGACATCAGACGGAGATCGCCCGGTCGGTCGCCTTGACCGGTGCCGGCAGGATCGTGGAGCCCTCGAGGTACTCGTCGACCTGGGCGGCCGCGGCACGGCCCTCGGCGATCGCCCACACGATGAGCGACTGCCCGCGACCCGCGTCGCCGGCGACGAACACGCCGGCCTCGTTGGTCGCGTAGTCGGCACGGCGGTCGAGCGCCCCGGAGACCGTGGTCGGCAGACCGAGCTGGGGCTCGATGGTGTCCGACTCGGGGCCGGTGAAGCCCATCGCGATGAGGACGAGGTCGGCCGGGATCTCCCGCTCGCTGCCCGCCTTCGGGACCCGTCGGCCGTCGAGGTACTCGGTCTCGGCGACCCGCAGTGCGCGGACCTCGCCGGCGTCGTTCGACAGGAACTCGACGGTCGAGGCGAGGAAGTGCCGCTCGCCGCCCTCTTCGTGGGCGCTCGTGATCTCGAACACGGTCGGGAACATCGGCCACGGCTGGTCGGACGGACGCTCGAGCGGCGGCTGCTTGCCGATGGCCAGGTTCGTCACGCTCAACGCGCCCTGGCGGTGAGCGGTGCCGATGCAGTCCGCGCCGGTGTCGCCGCCGCCGATGACGACGACGTGCTTTCCCTCTGCCGTGATCTGGTTGTCGACCGTCGTGCCCGCGTTCGCCTTGTTCTGCTGGACCAGGTAGTCCATGGCGAAGTGCACGCCCTCGAGGTCGCGCCCCGGGATCGGCAGGTCGCGCGGCACCGTGGCACCGGTGGCGACGACGACCGCGTCGTAGCGCGACTTCAGGTCGTCCCAGGCGATGTCCTTGCCGATCTCGACCCCGGCACGGAACCGCGTGCCCTCGGCCTGCATCTGGGCGAGGCGCGCGTCGATCTGGCGCTTCTCCATCTTGAAGTCCGGGATGCCGTAGCGGAGCAGCCCGCCGATGCGGTCGTCCCGCTCGTAGACGGCGACCGTGTGGCCGGCACGCGTGAGCTGCTGCGCGGCGGCGAGTCCGGCGGGACCGGAGCCCACGACGGCGACGGTCTTTCCCGTCAGGCGCTCCGGCGGGTGCGGCGTGACCCAGCCGTTCTGGAACGCCTGGTCGATGATCGAGACCTCGACCTGCTTGATCGTCACCGGGGGCTGGTTGATGCCGAGCACGCACGACGACTCGCACGGTGCCGGGCAGAGCCGACCCGTGAACTCCGGGAAGTTGTTCGTCTCGTGCAGGCGCTCGATCGCCTGGCGGCCCTCACCGCGCCAGGTCAGGTCGTTCCACTCCGGGATCAGGTTGCCGAGCGGGCAGCCCTGGTGGCAGAACGGCACGCCGCAGTCCATGCAGCGGCCGGCCTGGCGCTTCAGGACACCGGACTCCTGCTGCTCGTAGACCTCTTTCCAGTCCATGAGCCGCACGGGCACGGGTCGCCGGGGCGGGAGTTCGCGTTCCTGGACCTTCAGGAATCCCTTGGGGTCAGCCACCGGTCACCTCCATGATCCGATTCCAAACGATGTCACCGTCGGGGTCGAGCCCCTCGTCGACGGCCTGTCTGCGCGTCTCGAGCACCGCCGCGTAGTCGCGCGGCAGCACCTTGACGAAGTCGCTCAGGTCTCCGGACGCCAGCAGGTCGGACGCGAGCGTCGACCCCGTCTCGTCGGCGTGCCGGGTGAGCAGGTCGGTGACGATCTCGACGTCGGCGCTGTCGAGCGCCTCGAGCCGGAGTTCGCCGGACGCCAGGGCGTCGGTGTTGACGTGTTCCTGGCGCAGGCCTCGGACGTACGCCGTCCCACCGGACATGCCGGCGCCGAGGTTCCGGCCGGTCTCGCCGAGGATGAGCGCGAGCCCGCCCGTCATGTACTCGAGAGCGTGGTCCCCCACGCCCTCGACGACGGCCGTGGCTCCGGAGTTCCGCACCAGGAAGCGCTCGCCCACGATGCCGCGGATGAACATGCTGCCCTGGGTGGCGCCGTACCCGATGACGTTGCCGGCGATGACGTTCTCGGCCGGGTCGAAGCCCGAGCCGGCGTCGGGCCGGACGACGATCTGGCCGCCGGAGAGCCCCTTGCCGACGTAGTCGTTGCTGTCGCCGATGAGCCGCAGCGTGATGCCCGCCGGCAGGAACGCGCCGAGCGACTGCCCGGCGGAACCGCGCAGCGTCACGTCGATCGAGCCGTTCGGCAGGCCGTGCTCGCCGTGCCGCAGGGTCACCTGGTGGCCGAGCATGGTGCCGACGGCGCGCTCGGTGTTGCGGATGGGCAGGTCGAGCGCGATCGAACCGCCGTGGTCGAGCACGTCCGCGGTCTGCTGGATGAGCTGCACGTCGAAGTGCTGGTCCAGCTCGTGGTCCTGCTCGCGGTGGTGGCGGCGAGGTTCGGCGTCGTCGAAGTGCGGTCCCTTGAGCACCGGCGCGAGGTCGAGCCCCGAGGCCTTCCAGTGCTCGACGGCACGGTCGACGTCGAGCGCGTCGGTCTGCCCGATCGCCTCGTCGAGGCTGCGGAAGCCGAGCTCGGCGAGGAGCTCGCGGACCTCTTGTGCGATGAACTCGAAGAAGTTCACGACGAACTCGGGCTTGCCGGAGAACCGCTTGCGGAGCTCGGGGTTCTGCGTGGCGACGCCGACCGGGCAGGTGTCCAGGTGGCAGACGCGCATCAGGATGCAGCCCTCGACCACGAGCGGGGCGGTCGCGAAGCCGTACTCCTCGGCCCCGAGCAACGCGGCCACGACCACGTCGCGTCCGGTCTTCATCTGCCCGTCCACCTGCACGACGACGCGGTCACGCATGCCGTTCAGCATGAGCGTCTGCTGGGTCTCGGCCAGGCCGATCTCCCACGGGGTGCCGGCGTGCTTGAGCGAGTTGAGCGGGCTCGCGCCGGTGCCGCCGTCGTGGCCGGAAACGAGCACGACGTCGGCCAGGGCCTTCGTCACGCCGGCCGCAACCGCACCGATGCCGGACTGGCTCACGAGCTTCACGTGGACGCGGGCGGCCGGGTTGGCGCGCTTGACGTCGAAGATCAGCTGCTTGAGGTCCTCGATGGAGTAGATGTCGTGGTGCGGCGGCGGCGAGATGAGGCCGACGCCCGCGGTGGCGTGCCGGGTGCGGGCCACCCACGGGTAGACCTTGGCCGGGGGCAGCTGACCGCCCTCGCCGGGCTTCGCGCCCTGCGCCATCTTGAGCTGGATGTCGGTGGCGTGCGTGAGGTACATGCTCGTCACGCCGAACCGGCCGGAGGCGACCTGCTTGATCGCGCTGCGGCGCTCGGGGTCGAGCAGGCGGTCGACGTCCTCGCCGCCCTCACCCGTGTTCGAACGGCCACCGAGTCGGTTCATCGCGATGGCGAGCGTCTCGTGAGCTTCCTTCGAGATGGACCCGTAGGACATCGCACCGGTGTTGAACCGCTTGACGATCGACTCGATCGACTCGACCTCGTCGAGCGCGATGGGCTTCCGAGCGCCCTGCTTGAACCGGAACAGCCCGCGGAGCGTCATGAGCTGCTCGGACTGGTCGTCCACGGCGCTCGAGTACTCGCGGAAGATGTCGTAGCGGCGGGCACGGGTGGCGTGCTGCAGGCGGAACACCGTGTCCGGGTTGAACAGGTGCGGCGGGCCCTGACGGCGCCACTGGTACTCGCCACCGATCTGCAGTCGCTCGTGCGAGAGCACGGCGCCGTCCTGCGGGTACGCCTGGGCGTGCCGCTCGGCGTTCTCCTTGGCGATGACGTCGATGTCGACGCCGCCCAGGATCGACGAGGTGCCCGTGAAGTACTTGTCGACGAACTCCTGGCTGAGCCCGACGGCCTCGAACGCCTGCGCACCGGCGTAGCTGGACACCGTGGAGATGCCCATCTTCGACATGATCTTCAGTACGCCCTTGCCGAGCGCCTTGATGACGTTCTTGACGGCCTGCTCCGGGGTGATCCCGGGGATCATGCCGGCGCGGACCAGGTTCTCGCAGGTCTCCATCGCCAGGTACGGGTTGATCGCCGAGGCACCGTACCCGATGAGGGTCGCCACGTGGTGGACCTCGCGCACGTCGCCGGCCTCGACGATCAGCCCGACCTTCATGCGCTGCTCGGTGCGGATCAGGTGGTGGTGGACCGCGGCGAGGAGCAGGAGGCTCGGCACCGGTGCCTGCTCGGAGTTGCCGTCGCGGTCGGACAGCACGATGAACTGCTTGCCGGACTCGATGGCGGCGTCGACCTCGTCGCACACGGCGGCGATGCGCTTCTGCATCGCCTTCTTGCCGGCGTCGACGCGGTACAGGCCCTTGATCGTGACGGTCAGGTGGCGACCCGACTCGGTCTCGAAGTGCTGGACCTTGGCGAGCTGGTCGTTGTCGATCACCGGGAAGTCGAGCGTGATCTGCTTCGCGTGCTCGGGACCGGCGGAGAGCAGGTTGCGCTCCGGACCGAGTCCCATCCCCATCGAGGTGATGACCTGCTCGCGGATCGAGTCGAGCGGCGGGTTGGTCACCTGCGCGAACTGCTGCGTGAAGTAGTCGAAGAGCAGGCGCGGACGCTCCGACAGCACGGCGATCGGGGTGTCCGAGCCCATCGCGCCGAGGGGTTCGGCACCCGCTGCTGCCATCGGGCGCAGCAGGATGCGGACTTCTTCCTCGGTGTACCCGAACGCGCGCTGACGACGGGTGACCGACGCCGGGGTGTGCACGATGTGCTCGCGCTCCGGCAGGTCGTTGAGGTTGATGCGTCCGGCTTCGAGCCAGTCGCCCCACGGACCGGAGGCGGCGAGCTCGCGCTTGACCTCGTCGTCCTCGATGATGCGGCCGGCCTCGGTATCCACCAGGAACATCCGGCCCGGACGCAGGCGGCCCTTGCGCACGACCTTGGCGGCCGGCACGTCGATGACCCCGGTCTCGGAGCCCATCACGATGAGGCCGTCGTCGGTGACCAGGAAGCGTCCGGGGCGCAGGCCGTTGCGGTCGAGGGTGGCGCCGACGAGCGAGCCGTCGGTGAAGGTGATCGCGGCGGGACCGTCCCACGGCTCCATGAGCATCGAGTGGTACTCGTAGAACGCGCGGAGGTCCGGGTCCATCCCGACCTGGTTCTCCCACGCCTCTGGAACCATCATCGACACGGCGTGCGGCAGGGTCCGGCCGGTCAGGGTCAGCAGCTCGAGGACCTCGTCGAACGAGGCCGAGTCGCTCGCCCCCGGGCTCACGATGGGCAGCAGCGGGGCCATGTCGCCGAGCAGTTCGCTCTCGAGCTGCGACTGGCGCGCGCGCATCCAGTTGCGGTTGCCGCGCACGGTGTTGATCTCACCGTTGTGGGCGATCGTCCGGAACGGCTGCGCGAGCGGCCACGACGGGAACGTGTTCGTGGAGTAGCGCGAGTGCACGATCGCGAGCTTCGACGCGAAGCGCTCGTCGCTGAGGTCCGGGTAGAACGGCTCCAGCTGGAGCGTCGTGACCATGCCCTTGTAGACCATGGTACGGCTCGACAGCGACATGAAGTACAGGTCGTTGTCGTGCTCGGCACGCTTGCGGAGCCGGAAGGCCTGGCGGTCCAGCGCGATGCCGCTCCACGAGGCACCGTGCACGTCGTGCCGGATGGAGGCGACGAAGAGCTGCTCGAACGCCGGCATCGCGGCACGGGCGAGCGTGCCGAGGACCTCCGGACGCACCGGGACCTCGCGCCACCCGAGGACCTTCAGGCCCTCTTCGCGGGCGAGCCGCTCGACGGCGCCCTTCACCGCGTGGCGGGCGTCGTCGTCCAGGGGCAGGTAGGCGGTGCCGACGGCGTACTCGCCCGCTGCCGGCAACTCGAACGGCACGACGGCCCGCAGGAACTCGTCGGGCACCTGGCACAGGATGCCCGCGCCGTCACCGGTGCCAGCGTCGGACCCCACGGCACCGCGGTGCTCGAGGTTCCGGAGCGCACCGAGGGCCGCGTCGACGATGTCGTGCCCGGGGGTGCCGCGCAGGGTCGCGACCATCGCGAGACCGCAGGCGTCCTTCTCGTTCGCCGGGTCGTACATGCCCGTGGCGTCCGGGATCGCGGAGAAGCGGCGGTGCGGCGGCACGAGGCTCGTCGGTGCCGAGGGCTGGGTTGGCTGGAGCGCCATGGGGAACCGTCCTCACGAGGAAGTGGAACAGGGACAGCGGTGGCCCGGTGGTGCGTTCCGCCCGAGCGGGCGGGACTGGTGCCCGTGCCCGCCGTCAGTGAGTTGCCCTGCCGGCCGGCGAGGTTGCTGGGCCCCGCTTGTGGCGGGGACCGTCTGGTGCTGCTGCTGCTGCTGCTGGTGCTGCACGTGACCGGTGGTCGTCGGGAGCGGGTGCTCCCACCACGGGATCAGCGAGTGGTCGTGACCGGTTCGTCGCTCGTGACGCCGTCTGCTGCGTCGTCATCGTGCTCCGAGAAGGTGTCCTCGGAGTCTACAACGGAGGTCGGACGGGGCCCGCGACCAGGCAGGTACGGGCTCGGCTCCTTGCCGGTGTGCCGGCGGCTCTGCACCACGAAGATCAGGATGCCGATCACGACCGCGGCGAGGGCCACCCACACGTTGGTGCGGACGCCGAAGAAGGTCTCGCTCGTGTCGACGCGGATGGACTCGAGCACCGAGCGCCCGGCGCCGTACCAGATCAGGTACAGGCCGAGGACCTTGCCCCACTGCAGCGTGAACTTGCGCGCCAGGAAGAGGATGACGACGACACCGAGGACGTTCCAGATGATCTCGTACAGGAACGTCGGGTGGAACAGCGTGCCCTCGGGCAGGCCCTTCGGGAACGCGGCGTTGCTCGAGTCGATCTCGAGGCCCCAGGGCAGGCTCGTCGGCATGCCGAAGAGCTCCTGGTTGAAGTAGTTGCCCAGGCGACCGAAGGCCTGTGCGAGCAGGACGCCCGGCACGACCGCGTCGATGAACGACGTGAACCGCAGGCCCACCTGACGGCAGCCGATCCACGCACCGACCGACCCGAGGATGAGCGCCCCGAAGATGGCGAGCCCGCCCTCCCAGATGTACAGGAAGGACAGTGGGTCGATGCCGGGGCCGAAGTAGTCGGACACGTGGGTGAACACGTGGAAGAGACGACCGCCGATGATGCCGGCGGGCACGGCCCAGATCGCGATGTCGATGATGATCCAGCGCTCGACGCCACGGGCGTTGAGTCGTCGGTTCGCCAGGACGACCGCGGCCACGATCCCGATCAGGATGCAGATCGCGTACGCGTGGATGCGGAAGTCGAGGGGCAGCGACCAGCCGAACGCGTCGCGCAGCCAGGCGGTCAGGTCGAAGTACTGCCAGGCGGTGCTCGGGCTCGGGATGCTCAGGAGGGGCATGGAGGTGCTGTCGCCTTTCGGAACTGACGGGGCGCGGTCGACGTCGCGTCGGCCTCGCTCACTGTAGCGCGGCTCGCGGGCCGGACAGGAACTGGACTAGCGGCGGCGGGCGCCGGTGGCGAGGTCGGCGGCACGGTCGGCCACACCCTGCACACCGAGGTCGGCCAGCGCTCGGACGAACGCGGACCCGACGATGGCACCGTCGGCGTATTCGAGGACCTCACCGACCTGCTCGGCCGTCGAGATCCCGAGACCGACGCAGGTGCGCTCGACCCCGGCGTCGCGCAGACGCGACACCACCGTGCGTGCGGCGACGTCGACGCCGACCCGGGCACCGGTCACACCCATCGTCGAGACGGCGTACACGAACCCACGGCTGGCCTCGACCGCCTGGCGCATGCGCTCGTCCGACGAGGACGGCGCGGCGAGGAAGACCCGGTCGAGCCCGGTCCGCTCCGAGGCCTCGGTCCACGCGGAGGCCTCGTCGGGGATGAGGTCGGGCGTGATGAGGCCGGCGGCACCGGCGGCGACGAGGTCGTCGGCGAAGCGGTCCACGCCGTAGCGCAGCACCGGGTTCCAGTAGGTCATGACGAGGACCGGCACGTCGGCCCGTTCAGTGATCTGCTGCACGGCGTCGAAGACCTGTGCGACCCGGAAGCCGTTCGCCAGGCTCTCCTCGGCTGCCCGCTGGATCACGGGCCCGTCCATCACGGGGTCGGAGTACGGCAGACCGAACTCGATGACGTCCACCCCGTTCTCGGCGAGGGCGACGGCTGCGTCGACGCTGGTCTGCAGGTTCGGGTACCCGGCGGGCAGGTAGCCGACGACGGCTCCGGCGCGCTCGGCGTTGGCGGCGTCGATCGTCTGGGCGACGGTCTTGTTCGTGGTCACAGCTGCACCGCGTTCTCGTCGAGGATGCCGAAGTAGCGACTGGCGGACGCGACGTCCTTGTCACCGCGGCCGGACAGGTTCACGAGCACGACGCCCTCGGGGCCGAGCTCCTTGCCGAGCTTCATCGCACCGGCGAGGGCGTGGGACGACTCGATCGCCGGGATGATGCCCTCGGTCTGGCTCAGCAGGCGGAACGCCTCCATGGCCTCGGTGTCGGTGATCGGCTGGTACTTCGCGCGGCCGATCGACGCCAGGTACGCGTGCTCCGGTCCGACGCTCGGGTAGTCGAGTCCGGCGGAGATGCTGTGGCTCTCGATCGTCTGGCCGTCCTCGTCCTGCATCAGGTACGACTTCGCGCCCTGCAGGACGCCCTCGCGACCGAGCGTGATGCTCGCCGCGTGCCGACCGGTCTCGACGCCGTCGCCCCCGGCCTCGAAGCCGTGCAGTGCGACGGACTCGTCGTCGAGGAACGCCTCGAAGATGCCCATCGCGTTCGAGCCGCCGCCGACGCACGCTGCGACGGCGTCCGGCAGACGACCGACGCGGTCGAGGACCTGCTGGCGCGCTTCCTCGCCGATGACCTTGTGGAACTCGCGCACCATCTCGGGGAACGGGTGCGGACCGGCGACCGTGCCGAGCAGGTAGTGCGTCGACTCGACGTTGGCGACCCAGTCGCGCAGGGCGTCGTTGATGGCGTCCTTCAGGGTGCGCGAACCGGTCTCGACCGGGATCACCTCGGCACCGAGCAGGCGCATCCGGGCCACGTTGAGGGCCTGTCGCTCGGTGTCCACGGCACCCATGTAGACGACGCACTCCATGCCGAACAGGGCTGCGGCGGTCGCGGTGGCGACGCCGTGCTGGCCGGCACCGGTCTCCGCGATCAGGCGGGTCTTGCCGAGCCGACGGGCGACGAGTGCCTGGCCGAGGACGTTGTTGATCTTGTGGGACCCGGTGTGGTTCAGGTCCTCGCGCTTCAGGATGACCCGGGCGCCACCGGCGTGCTTCGCGAAGCGCGGCACCTCGGTGATGATCGAGGGGCGACCGGTGTAGTCGCGCTGCAGCTCGTCGAGCTCCGCACGGAACGCCGGGTCCGCCCAGGCCTGGCGGAAGGCGGCCTCGAGCTCGTCGAGCGCGAGGACGAGGGACTCGGGGACGAAGCGTCCGCCGAAGTCACCGAAGTAGGGGCCGTGCAGGTCGCGGAGTGAGGTCACGATGTGTCTCCCGGGACGAGTCCGACGCGGCCGGTCGGCCGCGTCGGACGGGTGGAACGTGCGGCCGCGGTCGGCGGCCTCGATGCGTGGGCGGAGCCGGTCAGGCCCGGTCGGCGGCGTCGACGAACGACGCCAGGGTCGCGGCGGGGTCGTCACCCGTCACGAGCGCTTCGCCGACCAGCACGACGTCGGCGCCCGCCGCACGGTAGTGGGCGACGTCGGCCGGACCGGAGACCGCGGACTCGGCGACACGCACGACCCCGTCGGGGATGCGGTCGGCGAGCGACCCGAACAGGTCGCGGTCGAGCGAGAAGTCGGTGAGGTCCCGCGCGTTGACGCCGAGGATGCGGGCACCGGCGTCGAGGCCACGCGTGACCTCGTCACCGGAGTGCGCCTCGACCAGCACGCGCATGCCGAGTTCTTCGGCCAGGGTGTGCAGCTCGACAAGACGGGCCTGCTCGAGCGCCGCCACGATGAGCAGCACGACGTCGGCACCGGACGCCCGGGCCTCGATCACCTGGTACGGGTCGGCGATGAAGTCCTTGCGCAGCACGGGCACCCCGACGCGGGCCTTCACGGCTTCGAGGTCGGCGAGGCTGCCGAGGAACTTGCGGCCCTCGGTCAGGACGCTGATCGTCGAGGCCCCGCCACGCTCGTAGTCGGCGGCGAGGGCGGCCGGGTCGGCGATCGCGGCCATCGACCCGCGGGACGGGCTGGCGCGCTTGACCTCGGCGATGATCTTCACCCGGTCACCCGGGCTGAGGAACGCGAGGGCGTCGAGCGGCGACGCCACCCGGTCGAGGTCGCGTTCGACGTCCGAGTACGGACGGTCGACACGACGGGCGGCGGCGTCCTCGAGCGCGCCCGCGACGAGGGTCTCGAGCACGTTCGGCATCGGGAGACCCCTACTCGCCGTGGTGCTTGGGGACGAACTTCGGACCGTCGACGCCGTAGCCGGCCTTCTTCATCACGCCACCGACGATGAGGCCGATGAGGACGACGCCAGCGGAGGCCCAGACGCCCCACGGCTGGTCGAACCAGAAGAACAGCGTGCCTGCCGCGAATCCGATCAGCATGATCACGACGGCGGTCCAGGCGGCCGGCGAGTGGCCTTCGCCGAGTTCTGCGGGCTCAGTGTTGCTCACGGTGCTCCTCGTTCTGCTCCGGCGTCGTCGGTCGAGCGACGCCCTGTCGATCCTACCGTGTCGTCACTCGGTGCCCCCGCGCCCGCGCCGTCGGCGGTGGTCGGGTCAACGCCCGCGCTCAGGTCGTCCCAGTCGACGACCGCGTCGCGCTGGACGGGTGCTGCTGCACGTGCTGCTGCGGCGGCTCCGGCGGTCGCGGCGCCGTACTTCCGGCTCGGGCCGGGCCAGGCCCGCTGGACCACGATGACGACCACGCCGAGCAGCACGGCGAGCACGCCGCCCGCGATCCCGACGGCGGGCCACGGGCTCACGGAGACGCTCGACACGACACCGCGGACGGCGCCGAGGTCACTGACCCCGGCGACCTCGCCGACGGCGCCGCGCGCAGCGGCGATCGGGTCGCCGAGGGCGGTGATGCCGCTGACGACCACGCCGAGGCCGAGCAGGATCTCGACGGCGGCGAGCACGATGCGCAGCACCCGTCCCGCGATGGTCATCGCCAGGAAGAGCGCCAGGCTCGCGATCGCCAGCGCGGTGTACTGCGGCACGACCGCCGCCCCGTCGGCCGAGACCGTCGAGGTGACGGCGGCACCCGCGTGCAGGCGGACGGTGAACCAGGTCTGGGTCCAGGCGAGCATGATGACGCCGGCGACCAGGAGCCCGGCGACGACGACGATCGGACGCGAGCGCTTCACGAGCGGACCTCGCGCATCCGGTTGGCCGTGGCGACGGCACGCAGTGGGGCAGCGGCCTTGTTGACCGCCTCGACGTGCTCGGTCTCCGGGTCGGAGTCCGCCACGAGTCCGGCACCGGCCTGCACGCGGGCCACGCCGTCCTTGATCAGGGCGGTGCGGATCGCGATCGCCAGGTCGGCGTCACCGGCGAAGTCGAAGTACCCGACGACACCGGCGTACGCACCGCGCTTCGCCGGCTCGAGCTCGTCGATGATCTGCAGCGCACGCGGCTTCGGCGCGCCCGAGAGCGTGCCTGCCGGGAACGTCGCGCGGAACACGTCGATCGCCGAGGCGTCGGGACGCACCCGCCCCTCGACGCTCGACACCAGGTGCATGATGTGGCTGAACCGCTCGACGGTCATGAACTCGGTGACGCTGACGGTACCCGGCTCGCACACCTTCTGCAGGTCGTTGCGGGCGAGGTCGACGAGCATCAGGTGCTCGGCGCGCTCCTTCGGGTCGCCGAGCAGGTCCTCGCCGAGGTTGACGTCCGCTTCCGGGGTCGCACCTCGCGGGCGGGACCCGGCGATCGGGTGCGTGATGGCGCGGTCGCCCTGCACCTTCACCAGCGCCTCCGGCGATGCGCCGACGATCCAGAACCGCTCGTCGGCGGTGTCCGCGAGGGCGAGGAAGTACATGTACGGACTCGGGTTCAGCGTCCGGAGCACCCGGTAGACGTCGAGCGGGTCCGCCGTGACCTCGTGGTCGAACCGCTGCGAGATGACGACCTGGAACACGTCACCGTCGCGGATGAAGCCCTTCGAGCGCTCGACGGCCGCCATGTAGTCGGCCGGGCTCGTGCGGTGGGTGGGGGCCGGCTCGGCGATCTCGAAGGCCTCGGCGACGGTCGCGACGCTCGGCTGCACCAGGTCGCCCTGCATGCGGTCGAGTCGCTGCTGCGCGTCCGCCCAGAGGGTGTCCGCGTCGTCGGTGCCGTCGTTCAGCACGCTCGCGACGAGCAGCACGAGACCGGTGCGGTGGTCGAGCGCGGCGAGTTCTGAGACGAAGGACAGCGCCTGTCCGGGCACGTCGAAGTCGGCCGGCGGCACGTTCGGCAGGTGCTCGAGCTGGCGAACGGCCTCCCACCCGATGAAGCCGACGGTGCCGCCGACGAGCGGCGGCGAGCCGGGCACGCGGGGCGTCGCCCAGCGCTGGTGCAACCGCGCGAGGACCTCGAGCGGGGCACCGTCGAGCGACCCGACGGCGCGCTCGGCGTCGATGCCGGTGTCGATCCAGGCCGCGCGGTCGCCGTCCTGCGTCAGGACGCCGAAGCTCCGCACGCCGACGAACGACCAGCGCGACCACAGGCCGCCCTGGCCGGCGGACTCGAGCAGGAAGGACCCGGGGCGGCCGTCGGCGAGCTTGCGGTAGACGCCGACCGGCGTCTCGCTGTCGCCGTACAGCGCACGGACGACCGGCAGGACACGGTGGTCGCCGAGCAGGCCGTCGAACTCCGGTCGGGAGGTCGTGTGCGGGGTCTCGGAGATCGTCGCGGTGGTCATCGGGTCGGCTCCACGGCCGTGTCCGCCGGGGCGGACATGGTCACGGGCGCGAGCGGGTCGACGTCGAAGCACCGGTGCGCACCGGTGTGGCACGCAGCCCCGACCTGCTGCACCGTGACGAGGAGCGTGTCGTCGTCGCAGTCCAGCGCGGCACCGCGGACGTACTGGGCGTGTCCCGACGTGTCGCCCTTCCGCCAGTACTCGTTCCGCGACCGCGACCAGAAGGTCACACGGCCTTCGGTGAGGGTGCGGCGGAGGGCTTCCCGGTCCATGTAGCCGAGCATGAGGACGTCCTTCGACGATTCCTCCTGCACGATGGCGGGGAGCAGGCCGTCCGCACCGAAGTGTGCGCGGTCGAGGACCGCCTCGGTGTCGGTGCTGGTGCTGTCGGTCATGAGGCTCCTAGCCTACGGCGGCGGATCAGCGGACGGTGTGGCCGGTCGCGCGGAGCGCGGCCTTGACGTCCCCCACGGTCATCTCGCCACGGTGGAAGACGCTGGCGGCGAGGACTGCATCCGCACCCGCGTCGACGGCCGGGGCGAAGTGCTCGACGCGACCCGCGCCTCCCGAGGCGATCACCGGGACGGACGAGACGGCGCGCACCGCGGCCACGAGTTCGAGGTCGAACCCGTTCTTCGTGCCGTCGGCGTCGATGGAGTTGACGAGCAGCTCCCCCGCGCCGCGCTCGACGGCCTCGCGTGCCCACGCGATGGCGTCGAGGTCGGACTCGGTCCGCCCGCCGTGGGTGGTGACCACGAAGCCCGAGGGCATCCGGTCGGCGCGCTTGACGTCGAGCGACAGCACGACGGCCTGGGCACCGAACCGGTCGGCGATCTCGCCGATGAGCTCGTGCCGGGCGATGGCCGCGCTGTTCACGCCGATCTTGTCCGCGCCGCACTGCTGCAGCCGCGAGACGTCGTCGACGCTGCGCACCCCGCCGCCGACGGTGAGCGGGATGAAGACCTGCTCGGCCGTCCGGGTCACGGTGTCGTACATCGTCGCCCGGTTCTCGACCGTAGCGCCGACGTCCAGGAAGGTCAGCTCGTCGGCACCCTGCTCGTAGTACCGAGCCGCGAGCTCGACGGGGTCACCGGCGTCCTGCAGGTCCAGGAAGTTGACGCCCTTGACGACGCGGCCGCCCTTGACGTCGAGGCACGGGATGACCCGAACCGACACGCCACCGGGGGTCACAGGCGTGCGGCGTGGATCGGGCTGACGAGGATCGCCCGGGCGCCGAGGTCGTAGAGCGCGTCCATGATGAGGTTCGCGTCGTCGCGCGGGATCATCACGCGGACCGCCGCCCAGTCGCGGTCGTGCAGCGGCGACACCGTGGGTGACTCGATGCCGGACGCCACCGCGGTCGCCTGCTCGAGCAGGGCCGTGGGGACGTCGTAGTCGAGCATCACGTAGCCACGGGCGACGAGGACGCCCTGCAGGCGTCGGCGGAGGACGTCGATACCCGGGATGGTCTCGTCGGTGGAGACGAGCACGGCAGTCGACTCGAGGATCACCGGGCCGAAGATCTCGAGGCCCGCCTGCCGGAGCGTGCTGCCCGTCGACACGACGTCGGCCACGGCGTCGGCGACCCCGAGCCGCACGGCACTCTCGACCGCGCCGTCGAGCTTCACGAGCGTGGAGCTGACCCCGTGCTCGGCGAGGAACGCACCGACCAGGCCGGGGTAGCTCGTGGCGACCCGGACGCCGTCGAGGTCCTGCAGCGAGGCGAACCGACCGGGCGTGCCGGCGAACCGGAAGGTGGAGTCGGCGAAGCCGAGCGCGTCGACCTCGTGCGCCTCGGACCCGGAGTCGAGCAGCAGGTCGCGGCCGGTGATGCCGACGTCGAGTGCGCCGGACCCCACGTACGTGGCGATGTCCCGCGGGCGGAGGAAGAAGAACTCGACGCCGTTGCGCTCGTCGAGCAGGTGCAGCGCCTTCGGGTCGCGGCGGCCGGCGTACCCGGCCTCCCGCAGCATGTCGGACGCGGTCTCGGACAGGGAGCCCTTGTTGGGCACGGCGATGCGGAGCATCAGTGGGTCTGCTTTCTGTGGGGTCGTCGGCGGTCGTCGGTGCGCCGGGCGGCGCTTCCTACAGATGTCGCCAGACGTCCGCCGGGGTGAGCCCCTTGGCGACCATGAGGACCTGGAGGTGGTAGATCAGCTGCGAGATCTCCTCCGAGGTGCGCTCGTCGCCCTCGTACTCGGCCGCCATCCAGACCTCGGCGGCTTCTTCCACGATCTTCTTGCCGATCTGGTGCACGCCGGCGTCCAGTTCGGCGACGGTGCCGGAGCCCTCGGGGCGCGTGCGCGCCTTCTCGGTGAGCTCCTGGAACAGGTCGTCGAACGTCTTCACGGGGTCCAGGCTACCGGTCTCCGCTGACGCTGCCGACGCACCGTCCGGACGGGAGGCAGTGGTCGCCCCGGTGACACCGGTACCGGCCGGCGCTCCCCCGGTCACGAGCGCGCCCGAGCGGCGGCCTCGCGCAGGTCGGCGATGCGCGCGGCGGGTTCGCCGCCGTACACCGCGGAGCCCGCGACCAGCGTGTCGGCACCGCTCCGGACGGCCTCGGGCACGGTGTCGACGGCGATCCCGCCGTCCACCTCGAGCCACACGTCGAGCCCGGAGGCATCGACGGCGGCGCGGGCGTCGGCGAGCTTCGGCATCACGGACGGCATGAAGGACTGGCCGCCGAACCCGGGCTCGACGGTCATCAGCAGGATCATGTCGTAGGCGTCGAGGTGGTGCAGCACCTGCGTGATCGGGGTGCCGGGCTTCACGGCGACGGCGGCGCGGGCACCGTTCGACCGGATCGCCGCGGCGGTCGCCACCGGGTCGTCGGCTGCCTCGAAGTGGAACGTGACGCTCGACGCACCCGTCTCGGCGTACTTCGGCGCGTTGCGGTCGGCGTCGGTCACCATCAGGTGGACGTCGAGCGGCACCGGCGACACCTGCTGCAGGCGCTGCACGATCGGCAGCCCGAGCGTCAGGTTCGGGACGAAGTGGTTGTCCATCACGTCGACGTGCACCAGGTCGGCGGTCTCGATGCGCTGGAGTTCGCGCTCGAGGTTCGCGAAGTCGGCGGACAGGATGCTCGGCGAGATGCGGATCGTCACCGGGCAAGCCTACCGGCGTGCGCCTGCCTGGCTGCGCTGCCCGGGTGCGCGCGGCGCCGTCCGGGGGCGGGGTCAGCCGTCGCCGAGGGCGCGCGTGCCGAGGTCGGACCGGAGCATCGTCCCGAGTGCTGCTTCGACCAGCCGCTCGCCCTGCGGGCGGTCGATCCGGCGCGACACGACGAGGCCCGCGATCCCCTGCATGGTCGCGGCGAACAGGAGCTTGAAGGTGGTCCGGGCGTCCTCGCCGGGCTCCGGCGCGGACGCTCCGAGCGCGCCGTCGAGCACGGCGAACAGCGATTCGGCGGCGGTCTGCACGGGGCCGGACCGGCCGGCCGTCGACGCCTGGAACATGAGGTCCATGAGCGCCGCGTCGTCGATGGCGAAGTCGACGTACGCCATGGCGACCCGACGGAACCGGTCGTCGAGGTCGCCCGAGCCGGAGAGGGCCCGGCGCACCGCGGTGGTCAGTCGCTCGAAACCGAGCACGGCGAGGGCGTCGAGGAGTGCCTGGCGGTCGACGAAGTGGCTCCGCGGCGCACCGTGGCTGACCCCGGCGCGCCGCGCCAGGTCACGGAGGGACAACCCGTCGACGCCGTCCTCGCGCAGGACCTGGACGGCCTCGTCGAGCAGCACGGCCCGCAGGTTCCCGTGGTGGAAGGGACGATCCGGCATGGGGAGAGCCTATCGCGGTACTAGGCATTGCCTATTTTCTAGTCATTGCCTAGATTGGGTGGATGACACCTCGACAGCACCTGCTCGTGTTCGGCGCGACCGGACAGACCGGCCAGCACTTCACCCGGCTCGCACTCGATGCCGGACACCGTGTCCGCGCCGTCGTCCGGACACCGTCGAAGCTGGCGGTCCAGCACGACGACCTGCAGGTCGTGCAGGGCTCGGTCACCGACGGCCTCGACCTCGACGCGCTGCTCGAGGGCGTGACGGGCGTGGTCGTGATGCTCGGGGACGTCGCCGCGCAGCGCGAGCGACCGGTCAACACCGCGTTCGTCCGCACGCTCGTGCCGGCCATGCGCCGGAGCGGCACCCGGCGGCTGCTCTACCAGGCCGGTGGGCTGAGTGCGCCTCCCGGCAAGCGGCTCGCGCCCGTGCTCCGCCTCGTCCGGTCGACGCTCGCGCGGGAGTACATCGGACAGCACGCGGACAACGAGTCGGTGATGCGCTACCTCGACGCCGAGGCGCAGGACATCGCCTGGACGGTCCACCGCGCCGGCATCGGTTCGGACGGCCCATCCAAAGGCGAGCTGCGCCGCTCGGCGCGGTGGATCAGCATCGGTACCTTCCGGGACTGCGCCGCGTACAACCTGCGCACCTTGTTCGACGACACGGCCGTGCACACGTGCGACGGCAGTGCCTACCGACGGTCGCGCTGAGCCCGATCCCGGTCGGCGGAGTGGTCAGACGATGCGACGGAACAGCGCGATGAACATCGCGTCCGTCCCGATGCGGTGCGGCCACAGCTGCGCCGTGGCACCGTCGGCGATCTCGGGGTCGCGTGCGGCGACACCCCGGACGATCGTGGCAGTGTCGAGCTGCTCGAGCCGGTCGCTGTGCCGCCCCATCAGCGCGTCGACCTGCCCGCGGGTCTCGGCCAGGTGCGGCGAGCAGGTCACGTACGCCAGGGTCCCGCCCGGTGCGAGCACCCGGACGGCGGCGTCGAGCAGTTCGGTCTGCAGGGCAGCGAGCTCCTCGACGTCCTCGGGGAGCTTCCGCCAGCGCGCCTCCGGCCGGCGACGCAGCGCGCCGAGCCCGGTGCACGGGGCGTCGAGCAGGATGCGGTCGAAGGTCATCCCGGTGCCGTCGCGTCCGTACCGACGGGCGTCGCCCTCGACGACCCGCACGTGGTCACCGAACACGCCGAGGGCGTTCCGCACGAGTCCGGCGCGGGCCGGCACGAGCTCGTTGGCGACCAGGGTCGCCCCGCCCTGCTGCGCCTCGGCGGCGAGCAGCGCGGCCTTGCCGCCGGGCCCGGCGCACATGTCGAGCCACCGCTCCCCCGCACGCACGTCCGACGAGCGGCTCAGCGCCAGCGCGGCGAGCTGCGACCCCTCGTCCTGCACGCGCAGGCGTCCGGCGGCGACGCCCGGCACGCGCGCCGGGTCGCCGCTGATGCCACGGATGCCGACGGGCGACACCGGCGCGGCGTCCGCCTGTACGACGGGCTCGTCGGCCCGGACGGGAGGCACGGTGCCGGTCGCGCCGTCGGCCTCCGGTTCGTCGTCGACGGGCACCAGGGCCGCGGGCACGTCGTCCGCACCGGTCGCGTCGGCGAACGCGGCGTCGGTGTCGTCGTCCGGGGCGGTGCGGGCGGTCGCCGTGGCGATGTCCTCGTCGGTGGCGAGTCCGGGCAGGGCCGCGAGCTGCACCCGGGGTGCGGCGTTGTCGGCGGCGAGCAGGGCGGCGAGCTCGTCACGGGAGCGTTCGGCGGCCAGGGCGTCGCGGAGCGCCGAGACGACCCAGACCGGGTGCGACCAGCGGGTGGCGAGCAGGGCGTCCCCGGCACGGCCCTCGGTGATCAGGGCGTCCCACTCCTGGTCGGTGCGGGCGGCGATCTTGCGCATCACGGCGTTCACGAACCCGGTCGCGCGGCGGGCACCGACCTCGCGGGCGAGCTCGACCGTGGCGTCGACGGCGGCGTGCGTCGGCGTGCGCATGGCGAGCAGCTGGTGCGCACCGAGGCGCATCACGTCGAGGACGTCCGCCTCGATGTTCTCGGCCCGGCGACCGGATGCCAGCGCGATGATCACGTCGTAGCGGCCGAGCATCCGGATCGACCCGTAGGTGAGTTCGGTCGCGAACCCGGCGTCGCGGGCGGTGAGCCCGGCGCGGCGGATGCGCGTCGGCAGCAGCAGGTTCGCGTAGGCGTCGTCGACCTGCACGGCGCGGAGCACGTCGAACGCCACGCGGCGGGCACTCGCCGGACGCGGGCCGCGGCGGGCACCCTGGGGCTTCGTCTGGGGGCTCATGCGAGGACCTTCCCGTCCAGTTCGCCGAGGCCACGGGCCCAGGCGGCGGCGTCCATCGCCTTCTTGCCCGCCGGCTGCACCTCGAGCAGCACCAGCGGAGTGTCGGCGGTCCCGACCAGCAGCCGACCGCCGTGGAGTGCGAGCGCACCGGGCGCGAGCGACGGGGCGGGGTCCTGCGTGCCTCCAGGCTCGATCGTGCTGCGGAGCAGCTTCACGCGGGTCTCGCCCAGGTGGGCGTACGCGCCGGGCTCGGGCGTGACCCCGCGCAGCCGCGCGTGCACGGAGGCGGCGGGCGCGGCGAAGTCGGTGCGGCCGTCGTCGATCGTGAGCTTCGGGGCGAGCGTGGGCTCGCCGGACTGCTCGGTCGCGACGGCGGTGCCGGCGGCGATGGCGTCCACGACGTCCGCCACCACGTCGGCGCCGACCTCGGCCATCGCCGCGAGGACCTCACCCGAGGTCGCTTCGGGGTCGATCTCGAAGGGCAGGGCGGCGTAGACCGGGCCGGCGTCGAGCGACTCGACCAGCTGGAAGACCGTGGCGGCGGTCCGGGTGTCGCCAGCCATCACCGCACGCTGCACGGGAGCCGCACCGCGGTACGCCGGCAGGTCGGAGAAGTGCAGGTTGATCCACCCGTGCCTCGGGGCGTCGAGCGCCGGGCGGCGGAGCAGTGCGCCGTAGGCGACGATCACGCCGAGGTCGACGTCGAGGTCCGCGATCCGGGCGGTGACGGCGTCGTCGACACGCGAGGCCTCGATGACCGGCAGTCCGAGCTCCGCGGCGACGACGGCCACCGGGGTCGGGGTGAGGACACGCTTCCGGCCCTGCGGGGTGGCCGGCCGCGTGAGCACCGCGACGATCTCGTGGTCGGACGCCGCCAGACGGCGGAGGGTGGGGACGGCCGCAGCGGGGCTGCCGGCGACGACGAGACGCATGGGTTCGATCCTCCCACGCCGACGGCCCCACCCGACCCCGACCGCCTGTCCGGAGGGCGCGGTGCTCGGCTCTGCCTGTGCACCAGCAGAGCGTGGGCTGCGTAGGTTCTGGCTGCATCGACGGAAGGAGCACCATGACCGACCGAGACCTGCCCATCCCGGACTTCGACCACGTCCCGCTCGGCAACCTGACGGAGCACCTGACGGCCCTCGACCGCGACCAGCTCCAGGTGCTGCTCGACCACGAGCACGCCCACGGCGCACGGTTGCCGGTGCTGGAGCGGATCCGTCACCGGATCGAGGCCCTGGACGGTGGCGCGGAGCCGACCGGTTCCGTGCCGGAGCACCTCCCCGAGACGTCTGCGGGGGCCTCGGCACCCGCGGACGTCACGCCGGCCACCGCCGGTCCGACGATCAACCCGCCGTCCCACGGCGTGCCCACCAACCCCGCGCAACCGCGCTGAGATCAGGAGACACCATGAGCGACGTCACCACCGCCACCAACCGCTACGCCGGTTCGTCCGTCCAGAAGGCCGCCCTCGTGGTCGGCATCGTGTTCCTGCTCGTCGGGATCGCCGGGTTCGTCCCCGGCATCACGACCGGCGACCTGGCCGGGGCCGGACACGAGTCGATGGGCATGCTGCTCGGCATCTTCCAGGTGTCCGTGCTGCACAACATCGTGCACCTGCTGTTCGGCGTCGTCGGACTGCTCGCCGCCAGCCGCGCTTCCGGCTCGCGGATGTACCTGGTGCTCGGCGGGATCGTCTACTTCGTGCTGTGGATCTACGGCCTGTTCACCGCCGGCCACAGCTCGGGTGCGAACTTCGTCCCGCTGAACAACGCCGACAACTGGCTGCACCTCGTGCTCGCCATCGGCATGGTCGCCCTCGGCGTCGTGCTGCCGCGCGAGCGTCGCCGGCCCGCCAACGCCTGACCGACCCGCACCAGCCGGTCGCCGCACGGCGGCAGACCCCGAACGACACCGCCGACGTCGCACGACGTCGGCGGTGTCGTTCTGCGTCGTGCAGCGCCCGGGCCCACACGGACCCGGGCGCGGTCAGACCTCGGAGAACGGCTCCGCGTCGTCCAATCGCACCCGCAGCGTCGGAGCGGCCCGTCTTCGGTTGCCGCCCTTGAGCACCCGCCGGGTCGACGAGCGCCGGATCACCTCGGCCTTGAGCGTCGCGGCGACCTCGGCCCCGTGCGCGTACGGGAACCGCACGATCGCCCGGACCGTGCCCGGCAACGTGTCGTCCTCGACCGGGACCGGGCCGAGCACCGGACCGACGACAGCGTCGCCGAGGGCCTCGACCGCAGCGGTGACGGCCTCGTCGGTGCCGGTCATCGTCGCCACCCGCACCGCCGGCGGGAAGTGGAGTTCGCGGCGGTCGGTGAGCTCGTCGTGCGCGGGACCGTCGAGCCGCCACAAGGCCATCGCCGACGCCAGCCGCCCACCGATCCCGACCAGGTACACCTCGGCCCCGGGAGCCGACTTCGCCGCCGCGTTCGTCCAGAAGCGCAAGACGTCCTCCTGCACCCGCAGCCCTTCGCGGGCGAGCATCTTCTCGCCGTCGAGCAGCAGCACGCAGGCGTACCCGCCCGGCACCGACGGCTCGGCCCCACGGGTGGCGACGACGACCGATGGCTTGGCGGGGACCTCGTCGAGCGGGCGGGAGCCGTCCGCGACGATGATCCGGGTGCCGGGGAACGCCCGCCCGAGCTCCTCCGCGGTGCGCTGTGCCCCCTGGCCGACCGGCTTCACGGTGCCGTTGCCGCACGTCGGGCAGCGGAACCCGACGGCCAGTGCGCCGCAGAACCGGCACTGGGGCGTGGCGCCGCGGTGCGGGCTGCCGAGCGGCCCGCCGCAGACCCGGCAGTGCGCGCGTTCGCCGCACTCGGCGCAGACCAGCCCCGTACCGAAGCCCGGGCTCGCGACCTGCACCAGGACGGCACCGTGCTGGCTGGCCTCGCGCGCGGCACGCCAGGCGGAGCTCGGGATGCGGGCCTGTGCGGCGAACCCCTCGGCCCCGGTCTGCTGCACGGTGGGGATGACCTTCGGCGTCTTCACGCGGTAGGGCACGACGTCCTGCAGCCAGTGCAGCTCCACCAGCCGTTGCACGTCGGTGCTGCGCGCGTGCGAGACGAACAGCAGCGCGGCCCCGGACTGGGCGGCCCGCACCAGGGCCACGTCACGCGTGTGCACGTAGGGGGCCCGCTGCTCGATGAACGAGGCGTCGCCGTCGTCCCACATCGCGATCAGCCCGAGGTCGGTCGCCGGCGCGTACATCGCCGTACGGTTGCCGATCGCGACCACCGGGTGCGTGCGGGCCTGCAGCAGGGCCTTCGCGCGCTGCCCGTTCGTCTGCTTGGCGTCGAACCGCACCACCCGTTCCGGCGGCAGCACCGCGAGCAGGGCACGCTCGAGGTCGATGACGTCGCGGAAGTCCGGCACGGCGATCACCGCGGACTGCTCGGCCGCCACCGTGTGTGCGGCGGCCTGGGCGAGCGTCGCGGCCCATCCCGGCACCCAGACCGGTGCGTCCGCGTCACCCACCGCCACGGGCTGGGGCACGGCGGCGACCGCGGCGCGTCCGTGCTCCGTCACCACGGCCTCCAGGACGCCGTCGGCGTAGCCGGTGACGGGCGGGGCGGTCACCGGCGGCGGCGACCACGCGGTGTCACGGGCGAGCCAGGCCTTCTCGGCGCGCACCTGCCGCGGTGGCACGGCGAGGCGCAGGACGTCGGAGGCGACACCCGCGGCCCGGTCGGCGACGGCACGCGCGAGGGTCCAGATCTCCGGCGCGAGCACGGGCACCGGGGACAGCACGGCCTCGATCTGGCTGAGCTCCCCCGGGTACTCGCCCTCGGTGACGATCTCGACCACGTAGCCGTCGGACATCCGGGCCCCGGTGCGCAGCGGCACCTTGACGCGGACCCCCGCGACGCAGTCGTCCTCGATCTCGGCCGGCACCCGGTAGTCGAACAAACGGTCCAACTGCGGGAGCGGCGAGTCGAGGACGACGCGCGCGACGGTGGTCACGCGGTGCTTCAGACGGTCGCGGCGACGAGTCCTGCGGCGGCGCGGAGTTCCTCGACACGGTCGAGCTGCTCCCACGTGAACCCGGGGAGCTCGCGGCCGAAGTGGCCGTAGGTCGCGGTCTGCGCGTAGATCGGTCGGAGCAGGTCGAGGTCGCGGATGATCGCGGCCGGACGCAGGTCGAAGACCTGGCGGATGGCCGCTTCGATCGTGGCGTCGTCGACGTGTCCGGTGCCGAAGGTCTCCACGTAGAGCCCGACGGGCTTCGCACGGCCGATCGCGTACGCGACCTGCACCTCGAGCCGGTCGGCGAGCCCCGCGGCGACCGCGTTCTTGGCGACCCAGCGCAGCGCGTACGCCGCCGAACGGTCGACCTTCGACGGGTCCTTGCCGCTGAACGCGCCGCCACCGTGACGGGAGGCCCCGCCGTAGGTGTCGACGATCACCTTGCGGCCGGTGAGCCCGGCGTCACCCTGGGGGCCACCGATCTCGAAGCGACCGGTCGGGTTCACGATGACGTCGACGTGCGACGAGTCGAGGTCGACCAGGTCGAGGACCGGACGGATCACGTGCTCGGTGATCGCCGCGGTGAGCTCGTCGAGCGTGACGCTCGGCGAGTGCTGCGTGGAGAGCACGACGGTCTCGACGGTCTTCGGCACGACACCGTCGTACCCGATGGTGACCTGGGTCTTGCCGTCCGGGCGCAGGAACGACAGCTCGCCCGACTTCCGGACCGCGGCCAGGCGCTCGGCCAGTCGGTGCGCCAGCCAGATCGCGACCGGCATGTACTCGGGGGTCTCGTTCGTCGCGAAGCCGAACATGATGCCCTGGTCGCCGGCGCCCTGACGGTCGAGCGGGTCGACCGCACCGGTGCGGGAGTCGAGCGACTCGTCCACACCCTGCGCGATGTCGGGCGACTGCGCGCCGATCGAGACCTCGACACCGCAGGTGGCACCGTCGAACGAGACGTCCGACGAGTTGTAGCCGATGCCGGTGATGACGTCACGGACGAGCTTGGGGATCTCGACGTATCCGGAGGTCGTGACCTCGCCGGCGACGTGCACGAGCCCGGTGGTCACCATCGTCTCGACGGCGACGCGCGCGTTCGGGTCGACCGTCAGCAGTGCGTCGAGGATGCTGTCCGAGATCTGGTCGCAGATCTTGTCGGGGTGCCCCTCGGTCACCGACTCGGACGTGAAGAGGCGGAGAGCAGCTGCAGTCACCGGGATCAGTCGGTGGGCTGCTGCTGCTTGGTGACTGTGAGCTTGTCCTCGTTGATCTCGTGGAGCGCGACGGACAGCGGCTTGTCGTCGATCGTCGAGTCGACGAGCGGTCCGACGTTGTCGAAGAGCGAGCCCTCGTGCAGGTCGGCGTAGTAGTCGTTGATCTGGCGGGCGCGCTTCGACGCGAAGATGACGAGCGCGTACTTCGACTCGACCTTGCTGAGCAGGTCGTCGATGGGCGGGTCGATGATGCCCTGGGGGTTGGCCATGGTGTCTCCTCGAAGTCAGTGCACCCGTCAGGGCGCAGAGAACAAGTCTACGACCTCACGTGCCGCAGTGCCGACATCGGAGTTCACGATCCGCACGTCGAACTCGTCCTGCGCGGCCAGCTCGACCTTCGCGGTCTCGAGACGACGCGCCTGTTCCTCCGCGGATTCGGTCCCGCGGCCGATGAGCCGGCGCACCAGTTCCTCCCACGTCGGGGGCAGCAGGAACACGAGCACCGCCTCGGGCATGGCGTCGCGGACCTGCCGCGCGCCCTGCAGGTCGATCTCCAGCATGACCTTCTCGCCGGCGTCGAGCGCGCGGTCGATCGGCGGGCGCGGGGTGCCGTAGCGGTACGAGTTGTGGACGGTCGCCCACTCGAGTAGCTCGCGGTCGCGGATCATGCGGTCGAACTCGTCGTCGTCCACGAAGTAGTAGTGCACCCCGTCGACCTCGCCGGGGCGCGGCTTCCGGGTGGTGGCGGAGACGCTGAGGTTGACGTCCGGGTAGTGCTGTCGGATGTGCGCGCTGACCGTGCCCTTGCCGACCGCGGTGGGTCCGGCGAGCACGACGAGCTTCGAGACACCACGCTTGCGACCGCGGGCGGCGAGCCAGTCCGCCAGGGCGGTCCGCTGCCGGGTCCCCAGGCCACCGAGGCGCTTCGAGGGGGCGATCCGCAGGGTCCCCATGATCGCCTCGGCTCGTGCGGGGCCGATCCCCGGCAGGCTGACGAGCAGGTCACGGACCCGCAGCGAGCGTTCCGCCGAGGTCGTCTCGACCAGCGAGTCGTCCCACGCGGCACGGGCGACGTCGAGTGCCGAGCGCTCCCCCGAGGCGATCGCGGCCTTCACCGCGGCCCGGGCGCGTCGCGCGGCGACCGCGGCCTTCGCCGCGGCGACGCGGTCCACCTCTGGCGGGGTCCGGTGGGCGGGCAGGCCCTCGTGCTCGTCGGTCACGCTGCCGCCGCCAGTGCGGTGCGGATGCGGTCCGCGCGCTCGGTGACGAGCGCCGCGACGCCGTCCGGACCGTCGGTCAGCAGGCCGCGCGACTCGCTCACGAGCACCTGCTCGGCACGCGCGCCGTACAGCGCACGGAGGTCCTCGATGCGGGCGCCCTGGGCACCGAAGCCCGGCGCGAGGACCGGCGCGGTGCCGATCGCGTCCGCGTCGATGCCGAAGTCGTCGAGGTGAAGGGTCGCGCCGAGCACGAGCCCGACGTCGCCGAGGGCCTGATCGCCCAGGGACCGGTTGTCGTCTGCCACGTCCAAGACGATACCGGCCGCGACCGTCCGGCCGGTACGCGGTCCTTCCGCGAGCACCGCGGTCTGCAGCACACGGGCCTCGGGGTTGCTCGTCGCCGCGAGCACGAAGACCCCGGCACCGTTCCGGCGCGCGACGTCGATCGTGCCCCGGAGCGAGCCGTACCCGAGGTACGGCGACACCGTCATCGCGTCGGCCGCGAACGGCCCGTCGCGGTCGAGCCACGCCAGCGCGTAGTCGTCACCGGTGGTCCCGATGTCGCCCCGCTTCACGTCGGCGACGACCAGGAGGCCCGCGTCGCGTGCCCGGCGGATCGTCGCGTCGAGCGCACGGTAGCCCGCGACCCCCGCCGCCTCGAAGAAGGCGACCTGCGGCTTCACGATCGCCGCGCGGCCGGCGGCCGCGTCGACCAGGGTCGCGCCGAACGCCGTCAGGCCCTGCTCGTCGCGGGCGAGCCCCCACGCCGCCAGGGTGGCGGCGTGGGGGTCGATCCCGACGCAGAGCGGTGAACGCTCCCCCATGGCGGACGCGAGGCGGTCGCCGAAGGAGGCCGGGCCTCCCGACCGGGTCGTTGCCACGCTGGCAGCCGTCACCAGGTCGCGCGCTCGAGCGCGTAGTCCTGCAGGCTGCGGACGTTGAGCGGCGAACCGATCGTCTCGATCGCCGCGACGGCGGCCCCGATCTGCGCGATCGTCGTGAACAGCGGCTTGTCCGCCGCGACCGTGGCCGCACGGATCTCGTACCCGTCCGCACGACCGGCGGCACCCGACGGCGTGTTGATCACGATGTCGACCTCGCCCCGGGCGAGCAGGTCGACGACGCTCTCGCCGCCCTGGCTGTACTTGCCGACGATCCCGACCTCGATGCCGTTGCGGCGGAGGATCTCCGCCGTGCCCTCGGTCGCGATGATCGTGAAGCCGAGCTGCTGCAGGCGGTGCACCGGCAGCACGATCGCGCGCTTGTCGGTGTCGGCCACGCTCACGAAGACCGTGCCGCTGGTCGGCAGGCCGCCGTACGCGGCGTCCTGCGACTTGAGGAACGCCCGCGGGAAGTCGCGGTCGATGCCCATGACCTCGCCGGTGGAGCGCATCTCGGGGCTGAGCACCGAGTCGACGACCTGGCCCTCGCGGGTGCGGAAGCGACGGAAGGGCAGCACGGCCTCCTTCACGGCGACCGGCGACTGCGCGGGCACGAACGCCCCGTCACGCTCGGGCAGCATGCCCTCGGCGACGAGCTCGGCGACCGTGGTGCCGGTCATGATGCGCGACGCGGCCTTGGCCAGCGGGATGCCGAGCGCCTTCGAGACGAAGGGCACCGTGCGGCTGGCGCGCGGGTTCGCCTCGAGGACGTAGAGCACGCCGGCGCCGATGGCGAACTGGACGTTGAGCAGGCCCTGCACGCCGATGCCGCGCGCGATCTTCTCGGTCGCGTCGACGACGCCCTGGATCTCCGCGCGGCCGAGGCCGACCGGGGGCAGGGTGCAGGCCGAGTCGCCGGAGTGGATGCCGGCCTCTTCGAGGTGCTCCATGATGCCGCCGATGTAGAGCCGCTCGCCGTCGAAGAGCGCGTCGACGTCGATCTCCACGGCGTCGTCCAGGAACCGGTCGACCAGCAGCGGGAGCTCCGGGCCGATGATCGCCTGGTCGGCCATCCGGTCGAAGTAGTCCGCGAGCGACGGGGAGTCGTAGAGGATCTCCATGCCGCGGCCGCCGAGCACGAACGACGGGCGGACGAGGACGGGGTACCCGATCTCCTCGGCCACCGTGGTCGCGCTCGCCAGGTCGTGGGCGGTGCCGTTGCGCGGTGCGAGCAGACCGGCGGCGTCGAGGATGGCGGAGAACTGCCCGCGCTCCTCGGCCGAGTCGATCGCGGTGGGGCTGGTGCCGAGGATCGGGATGCCCGCGGCCTCGAGCGGCTTCGCCAGGCCGAGGGCGGTCTGGCCACCGAGCTGCACGACGACGCCGACGAGTTCGCCGGACGCGGCCTCGGCCTCGATGACCTCGAGGACGTCCTCGGCGGTCAGGGGCTCGAAGTACAGGCGGTCCGAGGTGTCGTAGTCGGTCGACACGGTCTCGGGGTTGCAGTTGATCATGATCGTCTCGAACCCGGCGGCGCTCAGCGCGAAGGAGGCGTGCACGCAGGAGTAGTCGAACTCGACGCCCTGTCCGATGCGGTTCGGGCCGGAGCCGAGGATGACGACCTTCTTACGGTCGCTCGGTGTGATCTCGGTCTCGGTGTCGTACGAGGAGTAGTGGTACGGCGTCAGGGCGGGGAACTCGCCGGCGCAGGTGTCGACCGTCTTGAAGACCGGTCGGATGCCCTGGGCGTGCCGCTCGTCACGGACCTGCTGCTCGGAGACCGGTGCCGCGTCCGTGCTGCGCAGGCTCGCGATCTGGGTGTCGCTGAAGCCGTGCTCCTTCGCCCAGCGCATCGTGTCCGCGTCGAGGGTCTCGGCGGCCCGGACCTCGTCCGCGACCTCGTTGATGAGCACGATCTGGTCGATGAACCAGGGGTCGATCTTGGTGGCCTCGAAGACCTCGTCCGCGGTGGCGCCCGCGACCAGGGCCTGCTGGACCGTGACGATGCGGCCGTCGGTCGGGATCGACGACTTCGCCAGCAGGCCGTCCTTGTCGAGCTCGGACGCCGGGGTGTCCCAGTGGAAGCTCGACCCGCGCTTCTCGAGCGAGCGCAGCGACTTCTGCAGCGCGGTGGCGTAGTTCCGGCCGATGGCCATCGCCTCGCCGACGCTCTTCATCGTCGTGGTGAGGGTGGCGTCGGCGGCCGGGAACTTCTCGAACGCGAACCGCGGGGTCTTCACGACCACGTAGTCGAGGGTCGGCTCGAAGCTCGCCGGGGTGACCTTCGTGATGTCGTTCTCGATCTCGTCGAGCCGGTAGCCGATGGCGAGCTTCGCGGCGATCTTGGCGATCGGGAAGCCCGTGGCCTTCGACGCGAGGGCGGACGAGCGGGACACGCGGGGGTTCATCTCGATGACGATGACGCGGCCGTTGGACGGGTCGACGGCGAACTGGATGTTGCAGCCACCGGTGTCGACGCCGACGCGACGGATGATGTCGATGCCGATGTTCCGCATGTTCTGGTACTCGCGGTCGGTCAGGGTCAGCGCGGGGGCGACCGTGATCGAGTCACCGGTGTGGACGCCGACCGGGTCGACGTTCTCGATGGAGCAGATGACGACGGTGTTGTCGTAGTTGTCGCGCATCAGCTCGAGCTCGTACTCCTTCCAGCCGAGGATGGACTCCTCGAGCAGGACCTCGGTCGTCGGGCTGGACTGCAGCCCGTCGCCGACGAAGCGGACGAGTTCGGCCTCGTTGTAGGCGAAGCCCGAGCCGAGGCCGCCCATGGTGAACGACGGGCGGACGACCAGCGGGTACCCGAGGTCCTTCGCGAACTCCTTCGCTTCCTCCAACGTGTGCGCGATGTGGCTGCGGGCGACGTCGGCACCGGACTCGAGCACGAGCTCCTTGAAGAGCTGGCGGTCCTCGCCGCGCTGGATCGCCTCGACCTTGGCGCCGATGAGCTCGACGCCGTGCTTGGCGAGGATGCCGGCCTCGTCGAGCGCGATGGCCGCGTTCAGGGCCGTCTGGCCGCCGAGGGTCGGCAGGACGGCGTCCGGCTTCTCGATGCGGATGATCTCCTCGAGCGACGCGTTCGTGATCGGCTCGATGTAGGTCGCGTCGGCGAAGTCGGGGTCGGTCATGATCGTCGCCGGGTTCGGGTTGACCAGGATGACCCGGACGCCCTCGGCCCGGAGGACGCGGCACGCCTGGGTGCCGGAGTAGTCGAACTCGGCGGCCTGACCGATGACGATCGGGCCGGAGCCGATGACGAGGACGGAGTTGATGTCTGCGCGCTTGGGCATCAGTTCGCTTCCTTGGTGATGTCTGCTGCGGGGGTCGTGGCGTCGGCGGTGGCCGCGTCGAGCGGCTCCCCGTCGCGACGCTCGCGCACCATGTCCGCGAACCGGTCGAAGAGGTACATGCTGTCGTGCGGTCCGGCGGCGGCCTCGGGGTGGTACTGCACGCTGAACGCCGGCACGTCGAGCGCGCGGAGGCCCTCGACCACGTTGTCGTTCAGCGAGTAGTGCGAGACCTCGACCCGACCGAACCCGGCCGGGGACTCGAGGACCTCGCCGAGGGGCGCGTCGACCGCGAAGCCGTGGTTCTGGCTCGTGATCTCGACCTTGCCCGTGGTCGTGTCGAGCACCGGCTGGTTGATGCCGCGGTGGCCGAAGGGCAGCTTGTAGGTGCCGAAGCCGAGCGCGCGGCCGAGCAGCTGGTTGCCGAAGCAGATGCCGAAGAAGGGGCGGCCGGTGCGCAGGCTGTCCTGCAGCAGCTCCACCTGTGCGTCCGACGCGGCGGGGTCGCCGGGGCCGTTCGAGTAGAACAGGGCGTCCGGTGCGAGGGCTTCCAGCTCCGCGGCGGAGATGTCCTGCGGCACCACGTGCACCTCGAAGCCGCGGGCGGCGAGGTACCGGGTGGTCGAGGCCTTCACGCCGAGGTCGAGCACGGCCAGGGTGCCGATCTGCTCGCCGACGGCGGGGACGACGTAGGTCTCCGGGGTGGACACGACCGCCGAGAAGCTCGCGCCGGCCATCGTCGCCTGCGACACGACCGCGTCCAGCTGCGACTCGGCCGACAGCGCCGCGTCCGCACCGCTGAAGACGCCGCCCTTCATGGCGCCGGCGTCACGGATGCGGCGGGTGAGTGCGCGGGTGTCGATGCCGGAGATGCCGACGATGCCGTCGCGCACCAGGTGGTCGTCGAGAGTGGCGTTCGCGCGGTGGTTCGACACCACGCGGCTGGGGTCGCGCACCACGTAGCCGGCGACCCAGATGCGACGGGACTCGGGGTCCTCGTCGTTCACCCCGGTGTTGCCGATGTGCGGCGCGGTCTGCACCACGATCTGTCCGGCGTAGGAGGGGTCGGTCAGCGTCTCCTGGTAGCCGGTCATGCCGGTCGCGAAGACCACCTCGCCGAGCGTGCGCCCACGGGCGCCGTAGGCCCAGCCGTCGTACCGGGTGCCGTCTTCGAGGACCAGGACGGCCCGTTCGCGTGTCATGCTTTCTTCCCTTCGCCCGCGGTTCGCGGAGCATCGGCCGCAGTCGCCTGCGGCCCGGTCTCGGTCAGTCCCTGCAGGGCGTGCAGCGCGGCTGCGTCGCCCTCCGGGAACCGGAAGTAGGTGTCCAGGTCCGTCGCACCTGCGGCGCCGGTCGCCGTCCATCGCAGACGGACCAGTCCCCCGGGTTCGACCACTCGGTCGATGGCCCACGTGGATCGGTCGGCGCCGCGGACCGCGTCGCGCGCGATCCAGCGGTCGTCGGTACCGGCGAGGCGCATCACCACGCCGGTCGCGTGGACCGTCACCCCGCCGCGGCCGCGGAACCCGAGGCCGCCTGCGGTGATGCGTTCCAACGGCTGGTCGGCGCGGGTCGTCGCGACGGTGAACCCGTCCCACGACCCGACCGCCGGTGCCAGGTCGGCCGGCACCCGGACTGGAGGCACGGCTTCCGCCTGCTTCCTGGTCCGCGTCCGCCAGGTGCGCGCCATCGCGACGAACAGGGCGGCGACCGCGAGCAGGATCACCGCGCCGAGGAGCCAGCGCTGCGCGTCGCCGCTCATGCGCGCGCCCCTGTCCGGAGCGCCGCGGCGTGCGCCGCGATCGTGTCCGCGTCGACGACCCGGCCGTCGAGCACCGTCGCGTACCCCTGGTGGAAGGTGGCGACGACCCGGCCGGGCAGCGTCATGCCGAGGTACGGCGAGTTCTGCGACTGGCCGGCGAGGTCGGTGACCGCGAACTCGCGGCTGGCCGACGGGTCGTAGAGCGTGATCTCGGCGGGTGCTCCCTCGGCGATGCGCTGCCCGTGCCCCTCGACCTGGCCGATCCGCGCCGGCGCCTCGGACAGCACCCGGGCGACGTCGGCCCAGTCGAGCCGGCCGTCGTCGACCACGGCGGACTGCACCACGCTCAGCGCCGATTCGAGGCCGACCATGCCGTTCGCGGCGGCGGGCCACTCGCAGCACTTCGCCTCGGCGGTGTGCGGCGCGTGGTCGGTCGCGACGATGTCGATGGTGCCGTCGGCCAGGGCCGCGCGGAGCGCCTCGACGTCCTCGCGGGCGCGGAGCGGCGGGTTCACCTTGTAGCGGGCGTCGTAGCCGGGCGCACCGTCGTGGCCGGCGATGAGGTCCTCGGTGAGCACGAGGTGGTGCGGGGTGACCTCGGCCGTGACGTCGATGCCGCGGGACTTCGCCCACCGGATCACCTCGACGCTGCCGGCCGTCGAGACGTGGCAGACGTGCAGGCGTGCTCCGACGTGGTCGGCGAGCAGGACGTCGCGGGCGATGATCGCCTCTTCCGCGACGGCGGGCCATCCGGCGAGGCCGAGCTCCGAGGACAGCCGGCCCTCGTTCATCTGCGCGCCGATGGTCAGCCGGGGCTCCTGGGCGTGCTGCGCGAGCACCCCGCCGAAGCCCTTGATGTACTCGAGTGCGCGGCGCATGAGCAGCGGGTCGGCCACGCACGAGCCGTCGTCCGAGAACACCCGGACCTTCGCCCGCGAGGTCGCCATCGCGCCGATCTCGGACAGGTGCGTGCCCTGCAGCCCCTGCGACACGGCGCCGATCGGGCGGACCGTCACGTAGCCCGCGTCGTCACCGAGTGCCTGGACCTGCTCGACGACCCCGGCGGTGTCGGCGACGGGGCTCGAGTTCGCCATGGCGTTCACGGCGGTGAAGCCACCGGCGGCCGCGGCACGCGAGCCGGTGAGGACGGTCTCGGACTCCTCGTGACCGGGCTCGCGCAGGTGCGTGTGGAGGTCCACGAGACCGGGCAGGGCGATGAGGCCGTCCGCGTCCACGGTGGTGGCGCCGGCCGTGTCGAGACCGGACCCGACCGCGGTGATGCGCCCGGCCTCCAGACGGATGTCGGCACGCGAGCCGTCGACCAGCTGCGCGCCACGGATCAGGTGAGCGGTCATGCGGCGGACTCCTTCGCGTCGGTGCCGGTTCCGGCACTGCCCGTCAGGGCGAGGTAGAGGACGGCCATCCGGACCGAGACGCCGTTCTCGACCTGCTCGACGACCGTCGAACGGGGGTCGTCGGCGGCGACGCCGGCGATCTCGAGCCCGCGGTTCATCGGACCGGGGTGCATGATCAACGTGCGCTCGGACAGCCGACCGAAGCGCGCCGCCGTCAGACCCCAGTGCCGCGTGTACTCGCGCGGGTTCGGGAAGAAGGCGTCGTTCATGCGCTCCTGCTGGATGCGGAGCGTCATGACGACGTCCGGGTCCTCGGCCAGGGCCGTGTCGAGGTCGTGGTGCACCGCGGCGCCGAACGGCGTCGGGGTGGCGGGCAGCAGCGTCGGCGGCGCGGCGAAGGTCACGCTCGCGCCGAGGGTGCGGAGCAGCCAGGCGTTCGACCGGGCGACCCGGCTGTGCAGCACGTCGCCGACGATCAGGACGCGCACGCCGTCGAGGCCCTGGCCGCGCGAGCCGGCACCGTGCAGGCGGCGGCGCATGGTGAAGGCGTCGAGCAGCGCCTGCGTCGGGTGTTCGTGGGTGCCGTCACCGGCGTTGACCACCGGTACGTCGATCCAGTCGGCGTCGGCGAGCACCCGCGGGGCGCCCGATGCACCGTGGCGCATGACGATGCCGTCGATGCCCATCGCGCCGAGGGTCTGCACGGTGTCCTTCAGGGATTCGCCCTTGGAGACGCTCGAGCCCTTCGCGGCGAAGTTCAGGACGTCGGCGGACAGGCGCTTCGCGGCGGCCTCGAACGAGATGCGCGTGCGCGTGGAGTCCTCGAAGAACAGGTTCACCACGGTCTTGCCGCGCAGGGCCGGGAGCTTCCGGACCTCGCGCGTGTTGACCTCGGCCATCTCCTCGGCCACGTCGAGGATGTGGACGGCCTGGTCGCGGGACAGGTCGGCAGTCGAGAGCAGGTGCCGCATCACGCCACCCCCTGCTCGATGAACACGGTGTCGTCGCCGTCGGTCTCGGCCAGGTGCAGCGTGACCCGCTCGTCGGACGCGGTCGGCAGGTTCTTGCCCACGTGGTCCGCGCGGATCGGCAGCTCGCGGTGGCCGCGGTCGACGAGCACGGCGAGCCGGACGGCACGCGGCCGCCCGATGCCCTGCAGCGCGTCGAGCGCGGCGCGGACGGTGCGACCGGAGTACAGCACGTCGTCGACGAGCACGACGACCTTGCCGTCGATGCCGCCGGCGGGGATCACCGTCCGGTGCGGCGCGCGGCCGATGCCGTGGCCGAGGTCATCGCGGTGCATGGTGACGTCGAGCGTGCCGACACGCTCCGTCCCGATGCCACCGGCGGCCGAGGACCACTCCGGCTCGATGCCGGCCAGTATCCGGCCGAGGCGCTCCGCCAGGACGGCGCCGCGGGTCGGGATGCCGAGGAGCACGAGGTCCGAGCCCCCGTGGTTGGCTTCGAGGATCTCGTGCGCGATGCGTGTCAGGGCACGCGTGATGTCGGGCTGTTGCAGGACCGTTCTGGTTCCCACGTCGACCCCCTTCCCCGCCTCACTGGACGGCATTAAAGGATGCTGACGTGGTCAACCCTACCGGGACTCCTGGTCTCCTGCGACCGTCCGACCGGACGGTGCACGCCCGCCGGCGACGGCCCCGAGCACGCCGTTGACGAAGCCGGCCGAGTCCTCGGTGGACAGCGACTGCGCGAGCTCGACCGCCTCGGCGATGGCGACGGCGTCGGGCACCTCCGGGTTGAACCGGAGCTCCCAGACGGCCATCCGCAGGATGCAGCGGTCGAGGACCGGCATCCGGGCGATCGACCAGCCCTGGGCGTGGTCGACGATGACCGAGTCGATCTCGTGACGGGCATCGTCGACACCCGTGACGATCTGGCGGGCGTAGTCCCAGCTGGAGGCACGCTCCGGCTGGTCCAGGTGCCGGACCGTCTCGGTGGCGAGCACGTCCGCGATCGGCAGCTCGCGCACCTCGGCGACGTACAGCATGTCGAGGGCGCGCTTGCGGGCCTTCGAACGAGCACTCATACGGTCAGCGCCTAGGAGTTGACGCGGCCGAGGAAGCTGCCGTCGCGCGTGTCGATCTTCACCAGGGTGCCGCTCTCCAGGTACAGCGGGACCTGGATGCGGTGGCCGGTCGCGATGATGGTCGCGTCCTTGGTGCCGCCGGAGGAACGGTCACCCTGCAGGCCCGGCTCGGTCTCGACCTCGGTGACGATCGACGTCGGGAGCTCGACGTACAGCGGGTTGCCCTCGTTCATCGCGATGGTGACCATCGCGGACTCGAGCAGGTAGTTCTTGGCGTCGCCGACCACAGTCGCGGAGACCGGGATCTGGTCGTACGTGTCGGTGTCCATGAACACGTAGGAGTCGCCGTCCTCGTAGAGGAACTGGTAGTCACGACGGTCGACGACGGCGGTGTCGATCTTCGCACCGGCGTTGAACGTGCGGTCGACGACCTTGCCGGAGACGACGTTCTTGAGCTTCGTGCGGACGAACGCGCCGCCCTTGCCTGGCTTGACGTGCTGGAACTCGACGACCGACCACAGCTGGCCGTCGATGATGAGAACGGCGCCGTTCTTGATGTCTGTGGTACTGGCCATGAGTCGTCGGTGTCCCGTTCGGTCGTGTTGTGAAGTGTCCTCGGGCCGCGGACGGCCCCGGACGAGTGTAGCGGACGCCCGCCCGGCGGCCGGAGCGGTGCGCGTGCGTGCCGGACGCGCCGGTCCCGGGCGGGCGCCGGGCGCCGGGCCCGGGCCCGGGCCCGGGCTCAGCGTCGCCGTCGGGCGAGCCAGGCGTCGATCGCCGCCCAACCGAGCAGCACCACCGCCGCTCCCCCGAGCAACCCGCCCGCGACCCCCGTGGACAGGGCCGCCGTCGGTCGCGCCGGCAACGACAGGTAGACGATCGCCAGGATCCCCGCCCCCGCACCGAGCAGCACCAGCAGGATGCGCCGGATCATCCCGGACACGAGCTGCCGGTCGCGGCTGTCCGCGAAGAGCCGGATGTTCACCGTGAACCGGCCGGTCTCGATCGCCTCGCCGATGCGGTCCACCCGGCGGGGCAGGCGACGAGCGGCCGACACGACGCCGAGCAGCTCCTTCGCCGCCAGGTCGCGGAGCTTGCCCGGCCGGAGCTGGTCGGTGATCTGCTCCCGGGCGAGTCCGCGGGACTCCTCGAGCAGGTCGAACGACGGCGCGAGCGTGCGGAGCGTCCCCTCGAAGATGGCCAGGGCGCGGGCCGCGGCGACGAAGTCCGGCGGCGGCTTCAACCGGTAGCGCCCGAAGACCTCGACCGCGTCGTCCACGGTGTCGACGCCGATGCGCGCACCCGGGCCGAGCTCGTCCGCGACGAAGCGCGCGATGTCCCGACGGAAGTCGGGCTCGTCGTGCGCATCGCGCACGGGTGCCATCCGCAGGACCGCATCGGCGATCCGCGACGTGTCGTCCTGCAGGTACGCGGCCAACAGGTCCTGGACCGTGTCCCGGAGACCCGGGTCGAGCCTCCCGACCGATCCGAAGTCGATCAACGCGGGCCGCCCGTCGGGCAGCACCAGGACGTTCCCCGGGTGCAGGTCCGCGTGGTACAGGCCGTCGAAGACCACCTGGCGCAGGAAGGCGCGGAGGATCGCGCGCATCGGCGCGTCGAGGTCGCGCTCGGAACGCTCGGCGCGGATCGCGCTGAGCGTGTCGCCCTCCAGGAACTCCATCACGAGCACACGCCGGCCGGACAGGTCCGGGTAGGGGTCCGGGAACCGGACCTCGTCCGGACGCGCGCTGCGGGCCTGGGCCGCACGCAGCGCGGTGAGGTTCCGGAGCTCGGAGACGAAGTCGACCTGCCGGATCAGGTCGTCCGCGTACTGGCCGGCGATGTCCTGCACGCCGACCTGCCGCGCCTCGGTCGACCACCGGGCCATGAACCGGACGACCCGCAGTGCGATGTCCACGTCACGGCGCACCGCTGCGTCGATCCCCGGCCGCTGCACCTTCACGGCGACCGCGGTGCCGTCGGGCAGCCGGGCGCGGTGGACCTGCGCGATGGACGCCGCTGCGACGGGCACCGGGTCGAAGGTCGCGAACACCTGATCGACCGGGGCACCGAGCTCCTGCTCGAGGAGCGCACGGACCTCGTCCGCCGGCGCCGCCGTGACGTTCCGCTGCAGGTGGGCGAGTCCCTCGGTCCACTCCTCGGGCAGCAGGTCATCGCGGGTGGAGAGCAGCTGGCCCATCTTCACGAACCCGCCACCGGCTTCCTCGAGGGCCCGGCGCAGGTGCTCGGCCTGGTCGCGACGCAGGTCCGACGTTGCCGGGTCGTGCGAGAAGTCGAGACGACGGAACGGCACCAGGTGGTGGCGGCGGGCGATCGAGAGGAGTTCGGTGAAGCGTCGACCACGGGATCGCAGGGTGCCGGTGTCGGCATCGCGCGGGCCGGAGAGGTCGCTCAGTCGGGGTGGGGTGGGCACGCCCGCCAGTCTGCTCCCCGGTGCTGGGTCCGCAGCGTGCGGGTCGCCCGGTCCGTCGCGTCGCCCCGTCCTCCTCCACAGCCTGGAGGCCCGGTGCGGCTTCCACAGGTCGGCGCGGGCCCGGCGCGGGGCTCGGTCCTGGAGCGAGACACCCGTGCCGTGGAGACAGCACTGACCGCGGCGTGCATCGCCGCCGGAGCGGCGATCGTCGCGGCCGTCGTCAGCTGGTTCGGGGCGTTCCAGAGTCGACGGACGTCCGATCGTGACCACGCCTGGCATCGGTTCACCTGGGCCGTCACGCAGCGGCCGGACATGAACACATACGACATTTCGACAACGGTGCTCCGAGACCTGGAGACCGTACCGTGGTGGTCGAAGGCCGATCGCCGACTCGCGAGCCGAGCGCTCCGCAGGCGAGTCAGCGCCGACCAGGCACATGACGACGACGAACGAAGGGCCTCCGACTGATGTCGATCCTGCGACCACTCCCCGACGCGCCCGACCTCGACGAGGACGACGACGTCCTCTTCGCCTGGGACCACGGCGCCACCGTCGACGAATGGCGGGAATCCCAGCGCACCGGCGTGGTCACCGTCTCGACGCGTGTCACCTGGTGGTGGCGCAGGATGCGACGGGTCCTGCGCTGACCGGCGTGGCTAGACGCCGACCTCCTGGTAGGCGGTGAAGAGCAGGTGGTCCTCGGGGCCCTCGAGCACGACGGGCTTGCCGACGCCGTCCAGGATGATGAACCGCAGCATGCCGGCACGGGCCTTCTTGTCACGACGCATGGTGGCGAGCAGCCCCTGCCAGCGCCCGACGCCGTACGAGGTCGGCAGGTCGAGCGACTCGAGGATCGCCCGGTGCCGGTCGACCGTGGCGTCGTCCAGGTGCCCGGTCAGTCGGGCGAGCTCGGCGGCGAACACCATGCCGACCGACACCGCTGCACCGTGGCGCCACTGGTACCGCTCGGCGTGTTCGATCGCGTGCCCGAGGGTGTGCCCGTAGTTCAGGATCTCGCGTCGCCCTTGCTCCGTGAAGTCGTCCGAGACGACCTCGGCCTTGAGCGCGATGGCGAGCTCGACGACCCGACGGAACTCCGCGGTCGTCGGGTCGGTGACCCGCTCGACGTCGGCCTCGACGATGTCCAGGATCTCGGGCACGGCGATGAACCCGGCCTTCACGATCTCGGCGAACCCGGTCAGGATCTCGTTGCGCGGCAGCGTGCGAGCGAGGTCGAGGTCCACGACGACGGCACGCGGGGCGTAGAAGGCGCCGACCAGGTTCTTGCCCTCGTTCGTGTTGATGCCCGTCTTCCCGCCGACGCTGGCGTCCACCATGCCGAGCACGCTGGTCGGGACGGCCACGTACGGCACACCGCGCAGCCAGGTCGCGGCGACGAAGCCGGCCAGGTCGGTGACCGCACCGCCACCGAGGCCGATCACCGCGTCGGTGCGGGTGAAGTCGGCCTGCCCCATGATCTGCCAGCAGAACGCGGCGACCTCGACGCGCTTGGCGCCCTCGGCGTCGGGGACCTCGGCGATCAGGGCTTCGAGCCCGGCCTCGACCAGCAGCGCACGGAGCTCGTTCGCCCGGGCACCGAGCGTCGGCGAGTGCACGATGAGGACCTTGGCGACACGCGGGCCCAGGATCGCGGGCAGGGCGCCGAGCAGGTCCGTGCCGACGGCCACCGTGTAGCCGTCGTCACCGCCGACCCGGATCTCGGTGGTCCCGGCGGGCAGGGTCGACTCGGTCACGGTGCTCCTTCGGTGCTGGTGGTGCTGCTGGTCGTGCTGCCGGGCGCGGCGGTGGTGCCGGCGTCGCTGCGCAGCCACGTGACGACCTCGTCGACCACGCGGGACATCGGCCGGCGCGACGTGTCGACCACGACGTGCGCGAGTTCGGCGTAGGTGGCCGCCCGCTCGTCCATGATCGTCTGCCAGGCGTCGATCCCGCCGTTCGCCAGCAGGGGCCGGTCGGACCCGGCGATCCGGTCGGCGACGGCCTCGGGCGACACGGTGAGCAGGACGATGCGCGCGCCGCTCAGGGCCTGCCGGGTGTCCGCGTGGGTGACGGCTCCCCCGCCCACGGCGATCACGCCGCCGGTGGCCAGCGCTGCCCGGACCGCCTGGGCCTCGAGCGCGCGGAACGCCGGCTCGCCGCGGTCGGCGAAGATCCCGGGGATCGGCCCGTGCTCGCGCACGATGACCCGGTCGGTGTCCGTGAACGGGACGCCGAGGGCCTTCGCCACCCGCTTGCCGACGCTCGACTTGCCGGCGCCCATCGGGCCGATCACGACCACGGGCGCGTCGGCGCGTCGGACGTCGGTGCTCACAGGTCGGTCGACGTCGCCGACGGCTCGGTCCGGCGCGTGCGCAGGGTCTCCGGGATCGCCGCGAGGTAGGCGTCGAGGTTGCGCTTCGTCTCGACGACGTTGTCGCCGCCGAACTTCTCGAGCACCGCGTCGGCGAGCACCAGGGCCACCATCGCTTCGGCGACGACACCGGCAGCGGGCACGGCGCAGACGTCCGAGCGCTGGTGGTGCGCCGAGGCGTCCTCACCGGAGACGACGTCCACCGTGTGCAGGGCGTGCGGGATGGTCGCGATCGGCTTCATCCCGGCGCGGACGCGCAGCACGGTGCCCGTGGACATCCCGCCCTCGGTCCCACCGGCGCGGTCGCTCGTGCGGTAGATCTCGCCGTCCTCGCGGTACAGCTCGTCGTGCGCGGCGGAGCCCCGGCGACCGGCGGTCGCGAAGCCGTCACCGACCTCGACCCCCTTGATGGCCTGGATCCCCATGATCGCCGCTGCGAGGCGGGCATCGAGCCGGCGGTCCCAGTGCACGTGCGAGCCGAGGCCCGGCGGGACGCCGTAGAACAGCACCTCGACGACGCCGCCCAGGGTGTCGCCGTCCTTCTTCGCGGCCTCGACCTCGGTGACCATGCGTGCCGAGGTCTCGGCGTCGAAGCACCGCAGCTGGTCCTCGTCGAGGCGGTCCACGTCATCGGGCAGCGGCAGGTCCGTGCCGTCGGGGACCCGGACGGTCCCGACCTGCAGGGTGTGTGCCACCGAGCGGATGCCGAGTTCGGCCAGGAACGACTTGGCGACGGCACCGAGCGCCACGCGTGCGGCGGTCTCGCGGGCGCTCGCCCGCTCCAGGATCGGGCGCGCTTCGTCGAAGCCGTACTTCTGCATGCCGACCAGGTCAGCGTGGCCCGGTCGCGGTCGGGTGAGCGGCGCGCTCCGCCCGCGGGACATCTCGGTGGACTCGATCGGCTCGGGGTTCATGACCTCGACCCACTTCGGCCACTCGGTGTTGCCGATGCGGATCGCGATGGGGCTGCCGAGCGAGTAGCCGTGCCGGACGCCGCCGGACACGTGCAGCTCGTCCTGCTCGAACTTCATCCGCGAGCCACGGCCGTAGCCGAGCTTGCGGCGCGCGAGATCGGCACGGATGGACTCGAACGACACCGGGACACCCGCGGGCAGGCCCTCGAGCATGGCGATCAGTTCGGGTCCGTGGGACTCTCCAGCAGTCAACCAACGAAGCATGCCGCAATCCTCCCACAGCGATCGTCCGTGCGACGTCGTCGCCTACTGGTAGTCGGGGTGCGCCCGCAGCCACGCCTGGAACTGCTCGACCGCCACCAGGTGCTGGTCGTAGGTGTCCGAGAAGACGGTCTTGCCCGACTCCAGGTCGACCGTCACGAAGTACAGCCACTTGCCCGGGGCCTCGTTCGTCACGGCCTTGATCGCGATGTCACCCGGGTTGGAGATCGGTGCGGGCGGGAGCCCCTCGTGCACGTAGGTGTTGTACTCGTTCGAGGCGTCCGCACGCTCGGCGTCCGTGGTCGTGACGGTGTGCGTGTTGCCCGTGCCGTACGCGACCGTGGCGTCGGACTGCAGCTTCATCCCCTGGTCGAGACGGTTCTGGAACACCCGGGCGACCTTGGGGTAGTCGGCCGCGAGGCCGGCTTCCTTCTGCACCAGCGACGCGAAGACGATGGTGCGCTCCTGGTCGGCCTCCTTGACGCCGGCGGCGGACAGGTGCTCCTTCATGGTGTCGACCATCGACTTGAAGTACTGCTCGGCGGTCCAGCCCGGGTTGATCGGGTAGGTCGCGGGGAAGAGCCAGCCCTCGAGCGTCGTGACGCCGGACGGCAGGTCGTAGGCCGACAGGTCCTTCGCGGCCGCGTCGACCTGCTTCTCGGTCAGGCCGGCCTTCGAGACCATCCCGGCCTTGATGTCGGCGAGTGCCGTGCCCTCCGGGATGATGATCGACGCCTGGACGCGGTTGTCCTTGTCCTGCAGGGCGGCAAGCGCGGACTTCGAGCTCATCTGCTTCTTCAGCGCGTACGAACCGGGCTGGAACTGCACGTCCGGCGAGGCCAGCAGGAGCTTGTAGAACACCTTCGAGTCCTTGACGACGCCGCTGCGCTGTAGCGTCGCGGCGACGTTCTCGCCGATGTCGCCCTGCTTGATCGTGATGGTCACCTTCGAGGTGCCGTTGCCCGTGTAGTCGTCGGGCTCCTGCGCGCCGCTGATCGCCGCGATGAGCTGCTGGATCTTGGGTGCGGCGAACGTGTACGCCCCGACGCCGGCAGCGAGCACGACCGCGACGATGACGAGCCCCGCGACGAGCGGTCCGCGCCGGCGCTTCGGCCGTGGCTCGCGCGGCGGCCTGGAGGCGCGTCCTCCGCCGCCTCGTCCCCCGCGTCCGCCGCCTCCCGCGGCATCACCGCCGCCGGTCGCGTCACCGTCGTCCGTCCCGTCGGCGCCGGAGCCGCCGGCCGCGGCGGTCACCGCGGGCTCGGTCGGCAGCTCGCCGGTCAGCAGTGCGGCGACCTCGGGGTGCAGGTCTTCGGGGCGGGAGGCGATCGGTGCGTCGGCGGGGGACGCCGGGCGTTCGTCGCGTGCGGCTGGCGGGGCCTCGGTGGTCCGTTCGGCGGCCGGCGGCTCGTCGGTCGCTGCCACGCGGGCCCGCTCGGCCTCGAGGGCGCGGGCTTCGCGTCGGGACATCGGAGGCGCCGGCGGTGGGGTCACCTGACCAGCGTCGTCGCGGTCATCGGTGCCTGTCGTGCGGTCGGAAGTCGCCTTCCGCCGCTCGGCGTCGTTGCCGGGCGCGATGATCGCGTTCCAGTCCAGATCGTCTGCCAACGTCCTCGGTCTCTCGGTCGGGAACTCCACCTGGGCACCGTCGTCCTCACAGCTGACGACGAGAGCACCCATGTGCGGTACCGGGCAGCCCTGTCAGGGAAGCGTGGTGCCCGGAGGGGCACCGGCACTGCGCTCGTGGTCGAGCGCGTGTTGCAGAATGATAACAGCGGCTGCTTGGTCGATCACGGCCCGGGACTTCTTTGTGTTCTTGCCGGCCTGGTGCAGCCCTCGCTGGGCGGTCACGGTCGACAGTCGTTCGTCGACCAGGCGCACCGGCCGACGCGCCGCGATCCGGGCCGCGAACACGCGGGCGTCCTCGGTCGAGGCCGTGTCCCCACCCGACATCGACAGCGGCAGTCCGACGACGACCTCGAGCACGTCGTACTCGTCCGCGAGCTCGAGGATCCGCCGGAGGTCCTTCGAGTCGTCACGACGGACGGTCTCGACCGGCGTCGCCAGCAGGCCGTCGCGGTCGCACACGGCGACCCCGATCCGGGCGCGTCCGACGTCCACGCCGAGCCGCCGCCCGGACCGGATGCCCACGGTCAGCCCGCGAGCCGTGCGGTCACGGCACGCAGCGCCGCGGGGAGCGCTGCAGCGTCGGTCCCGCCGCCCTGCGCCAGGTCCGGCTTGCCGCCGCCACCGCCACCGAGCACGCCGGCGGCCTCCTTCGCGAGGGGGCCCGCCTGCACGCCCGAAGCACGGGCGGCGTCGTTGGTCGCGACGATCACGATCGGCTTGCCGCCCACGACGGCACCGAGCACGACGACGGCCGCGCCGTCACCGAGCTGGCCCCGCACGCCGGTGGCGAGCGAGCGCAGGTCGTCGCCGGACTGCAGGCCGTCGACCGTCTCGGCGACCACGGTGGTGGCACCGACGGTGGTGGCGTTCCGGGCGATGGCGGGCACGCGCTGCTGCAGGTTCGCCGACTCGTACTCGGCGAGCTTCTTCTGGGCGGACCGGAGGTCCTCCATCAGGTTCTGCACGCGGGCCGGCAGGTCGGCACGGGGAGCCTTGAGCGCGCTGGAGAGCTGCGACACGATCGTGCGCTCGACGGCGAGGTCGCGGAACCCCTCGAGCCCGACCAGTGCCTCGACGCGGCGGTTCGTCGAACCGACGCTCGACTCCCCCACCAGGTTGACGAGCCCGATCTGCGCGCTCGAGGCGACGTGCGTGCCACCGCAGAGCTCGCGGGACCACGGGCCGCCGATGTCGACCATGCGGACCTCGGCGCCGTACTTCTCACCGAACAGGGCCTGCGCCCCGAGGGCCTTCGCCTCGTCGATGGGCAGGATGCGCGTGGAGACCTCGAGGTCGGTGCGGATCGCGGTGTTCACGACCTCCTCGATCTCGGAGCGCGTCTCGAGCGAGACCGGCTGCGACCACGAGAAGTCGAGGCGCATGTAGCCGGACTTGTTGTACGAACCGGCCTGCAGCGCCTCCGGCCCCAGGATGTCGCGGAGCGCCGCGTTCACCAGGTGCGTCGCGGAGTGTGCCTGGGTCGCGCCGCGGCGGTACTCCGCGTCGACGACGGTGCTCGCGGCGTCACCGACGCCGACCTCGCCGGAGCGGACCTGCACGGTGTGGCTCCACAGTCCGGAGACCGGTCGCTGGACGTCGAGGACCTCGAGGTCGAACCCGTTGCCGACGATCGAGCCCTGGTCAGCGTCCTGGCCGCCCGACTCGGCGTACAGCGAGGTCTCGCCGAGGATGACCTCGGCGATGTCACCGGCGACCGCACGGTCGACGCTCACACCGCCGACGATGATGCCGAGCACGCGCGTCTCGGCCTCGAGCGCGTCGTAGCCGAGGAAGGTCGTCTCGCCCTTGGCCCGGAACGCGCTGTACACGCTCAGGTCGGCGATCGCGGTCTTCTTGCTCTTCGCGTCGGCCTTCGCCCGGGCACGCTGCTCGGACATCAGGGTCTCGAACGCCGTGCGGTCGACGTGGACCCCGGCTTCCTCGGCCATCTCCATCGTCAGGTCGATGGGGAACCCGAAGGTGTCGTGCAGCAGGAACGCCGTGTCGCCGCCGATCGACGGGGCGCCGTCCTGCTTCGCACGCTCGACGGCCACGTCGAGGATGGTCGTGCCCTGCGCCAGGGTGCGGAGGAAGGTCTCTTCTTCCGCGTAGGCGATGCGGGAGATCCGGTCGTAGTCGGACGCCACCTCGGGGTAGGCGTCGCGCATGGCGTCGCGGGACGCCGGGAAGAGCTCGGGGAACGTGGGCGCCTCGACACCGAGCAGGCGCATCGCGCGGACGGTGCGACGGAGCAGACGACGGAGGATGTACCCACGGCCCTCGTTCGACGGGCTCACGCCGTCGGCGATGAGCATCAGCGAGGAACGGACGTGGTCGGCGATGACGCGCATCCGCACGTCGTCCTCGTGCACGGTGCCGTAGCGTCGGCCGGAGATCTCGGCTGCGCGGTCGAGCACCGGGCGCACCTGGTCGATCTCGTACATGTTGTCGACGCCCTGCTTGATGAAGGCGACGCGCTCGAGCCCCATACCGGTGTCGATGTTCTTGTTCGGCAGCTCGCCGGTGATCTCGAAGTCGTACTTCGACCGCACGTCGGCGATCTGGTACTGCATGAAGACGAGGTTCCAGATCTCGACGTACCGGTCATCGTCCGTCGCCGGGCCGCCGTCGATGCCGTACTCGGGGCCACGGTCGAAGAAGATCTCCGAGCAGGGACCCGCCGGTCCGGGCTGTCCGGTCGACCAGTAGTTGGTGTCCTTGCCGAGGCGCTGGATCCGCTCGTCGGGCAGCGAGGAGTGCTGCTTCCAGAAGCCGATCGCCTCGTCGTCCTCTTCGTAGACGGTGACCCAGAGGTCGTCGGGCGAGAAGCCGAGTCCGCCGTCGGTCTCCGGGTTGGTCAGGAACTCCCAGGCGAACTGGATCGCCTGCTCCTTGAAGTAGTCGCCGAACGAGAAGTTGCCGTTCATCTGGAAGAACGTGCCGTGGCGCGGGGTCTTGCCGACCTCTTCGATGTCGTTCGTGCGGATGCACTTCTGCACGCTCGTCGCCCGCGGGAACGGCGCCGGGATGAGACCGGTCAGGTACGGGATGAACGGCACCATGCCGGCGACCGTGAAGAGGAGCGACGGGTCGTCGGAGACGAGGGACGCGGACGGGACGACGGTGTGGCCGCGGTCACCAAAGTACTGGAGCCAACGGCGGCGGATCTCTGCGGTCTGCATGGTGCTTCCTGGGTTCAGGTCGTGGGTGGAGGAGGGTCGAGGCTGCTCGGTCGGAGCGCTCAGACGTCGGTACGGAGCTCGGCCTCGCGCGACCGGTAGCCCTCCGCGACGGCACCCGTGAAGGCCTTCGTCTTGGCGTTCACCTCGGCGAAGAGCCGGGCGCCACCGGAGGTCTGGGCGACCCGGTGTGCGACGGCGAACCCGATGACGATGCCGACGGCGACGAAGAACAGCTGCTTCACGGTGCCTCTCCCTCTGTGCACCCGGGCGGTGCATGCCCGGACAAGCTTAGTCGCCGGGCACTTCCGCGCGTCCCCGTCCGCAAGACGCCGTCGTGTCGGCAGGACGCCGCCGAAATCAGAGGCGTCTCGCGCACCCGGCGGCGCGTCGCCGAGACGACGGCGTGTTGCGAAGCGGAGGCGGTGCCGGAACGCCGAACGGCGGGTCGCCCTCGAGAGGACGACCCGCCGTTCGGGTGTGATCAGTGGATCAGCGAGCTGCGTAGTACTCGACGACGAGCTGCACTTCACAGGTCACGGGGACCTCGGCGCGCTTCGGGCGACGCACGAGGCGGGCCTGGAGCTTCTCGATCTCGACCTCGAGGTAGCCCGGGACCTTCGGGAGGACTTCCTGGTGGCCACCGGCAGCGGCGACCTGGAAGGGCTCCATCGACTCGGACTTCGCCTTGACGTGGATCAGCTGGCCCTCCTTGACGCGGAAGGAGGGGCGGTCGACGAGCTTGCCGTCGACCAGGATGTGGCGGTGCACGATCAGCTGACGGGCCTGCGCGGTGGTGCGGGCGAAGCCGGCACGGACCACGAGGGCGTCGAGGCGCTGCTCGAGGAGCTCGACCAGGTTCTCACCGGTCAGGCCCTTCGTCTTGCGGGCCTCTTCGAAGACGATGCGGAGCTGCTTCTCGCGGATGCCGTACTGGGCGCGCAGACGCTGCTTCTCACGGAGGCGGACGGCGTAGTCGCTGTCCGCACGACGGCGCGTACGGCCGTGCTCACCGGGCCCGTAGGGGCGCTTCTCGAGGTAACGGGCGGCCTTCGGCGTCAGCGGGATGCCGAGTGCGCGCGACAGGCGGGTCTTGCTGCGGGTACGTGACTTGGTAGACACAGGGTCCTTTTCTCTGTTCGAACTGAATACTCACCGGAGGCCGGGCACGCGAGTGCAGGTGGCCCCGACGACGGGATCCAGAGGGATGAGCCTGTGGGATCGGACGGCTACAGTCCGAACCTCTGCCCCCGTACCACCGGAGTGGCACTCTGTCCTCGACGCAGCCGTGCTCGAGGACCAGGACGTAGGCCCGGCAATGCTAGCAGCATCGGGGCGAGCGCAGAAGCACCGACGCTAGTGGCCGCGTGTGATCTTCCGGAGTCGTTCGAGCCGCGGCCCGACCTCGCGCTCGTAACCGTTGGCCGTCGGCGTGTAGTACTCGGTGCCCTCGAGTGCGTCCGGCAGGTACTGCTGCTCGGCGACCCCGTGCTCGGCGTCGTGGGAGTAGACGTACCCCTTGCCGTGCCCGAGGCGCTTCGCCCCGGCGTAGTGCGCGTCGCGCAGGTGCATCGGGACCGTGCCCATGCGCCCCGCCTTGACGTCGGCCATCGCCTGGTTGATGCCGTTGTAGGCGGCGTTCGACTTCGGCGCCGTCGCCAGGTAGACGACGGCCTCGGCCAGCGGGATCCGCCCCTCGGGCATCCCGATGAGCTGCACGGCCTGGGCCGCGGCGACCGCGATGGGCAGCGCCTGCGGGTCGGCCATGCCGATGTCCTCGGACGCGGAGATGATGATCCGCCGCGCGATGAACCGGGAGTCCTCGCCGGCCTCGATCATCCGGGCGAGGTAGTGCAGGGCGGCGTCGACGTCGCTCCCCCGCACCGACTTGATGAAGGCGCTGATGACGTCGTAGTGCTCGTCACCCTGTCGGTCGTAGCGCAGCAGGGCCCGGTCGACCGCGGCCGCGACGGTGTCGGCGTCGACGACGGGCACGGTGTCGTCGTCCTCGTCCTGTGCGGCGGTGGCCGACGCCGCCGCAGCCTCGAGCGCGGTCAGGGCACGTCGGGCGTCGCCGGACGCGAGGCGGATGATCGCGCTGCGGGCTTCGTCACCGAGGACGACGGCACCGCCGAGCCCGCGGGGGTCCTCCACCGCACGGTCGACGAGCATGCCGAGGTCGGGATCGGTGAGCGGTTTGAGCGTCAGGAGCAGCGAGCGGGACAGCAGGGGCGAGATGACCGAGAACGACGGGTTCTCGGTGGTGGCGGCGATCAGGATGACCCACCCGTTCTCGACCCCGGGCAGCAGGGCGTCCTGCTGGGCCTTGCTGAACCGGTGGATCTCGTCGAGGAACAGCACCGTGGTCGACCCGTACAGGTCGCGGTGGGTCAGGGCCTTCTCCATGACCTCGCGCACGTCCTTCACGCCGGCGGTCACGGCGGAGAGCTCCACGAACTCGCGACCGGACTGCCGAGCGATGGCCTGCGCCAGCGTGGTCTTGCCGGTACCGGGCGGTCCCCACAGGATCACGGAGACCCCGCCGGGGTTCTCACGCGTGCCGGTGGCCAGCTGCACCAGGGGCGAACCCCGGCCGAGCAGGTGCTGCTGACCGGCGACCTCGTCGAGGCTGGTGGGGCGCATCCGGACGGCGAGCGGGACGGAACCCTGCGCGAGACCGGCGCGACCACCCGTGGTGGGCGCGTGCATTCCCGAACGATCCGCTGCCATCCTGCAATCGTAGGCCGGTCCACCGACGCAGGCCGCGCCTCCCGCCAGGTGGTGGTGGTGACCGTTCGGCTACGCTCGTTGCACACTGCGACGAGAGGGCAGACCAGCACCGTGGCACCGAAGAACCCAGCGCGTGACAACCGAGAGGCGCGCGAGCGCCTCCGCCTCTACCAGGCCCGCCAGGGCCTCCACGAGCGGCAGCGACGCCGCCGCGTGCGGGACAACCTGATCGGTGCCGGTGCCCTCGTCCTCGTCGCGGCCCTCGCCACCGGGTCGCAGCTCGCCTTCGCCGGGTCGCGGGGGTCGGACGCCCCGGCCCCGAGCGCCTCCGCGTCGTCAACGGCCACGCCGTCGGCCAGCGCCACGGCCGGCAACACCGGCGACGTGCCGAGCAAGTCGATCGCGAAGGGCGCGACCTGGACCGGCACGCTCACGCTCAACAAGAGCATCGACCTCGGCATCGAGCTGGACGGTGCGAAGGCCCCGCAGGCCGCGAGTGCCGAGATCTCGTTGATCCGTGAACAGTTCTACAACGGCACCACCTGCCACCGGCTCGCCGACAGCGACGGCCTGAAGTTCCTGCAGTGCGGCTCCGCGAACGGCGACGGCACCGGCGACGCCGGCTTCGAGTACGGCCCGCTCGAGAACGTGCCGGATGACGGCGTCTACGAGAAGGGCACGATCGCGATCGCACGGTCGGACTCCCCGTACTCGCAGTCGACGCAGTTCTTCATCGTCTACGGGGACACCACGCTCGACAGCTCGACGGGCGGCTACACGGTCGTCGGCAAGGTCACGAGCGGGCTGTCCGAGCTCGAGTCGGAGATCGCCTCGAAGGGCATCGCGTCCCCCGGCCGCGACGGCACCGGCGAGCCGAAGGTGGCGACGAAGATCACCGACGCGACCATCGCGGAGCAGAAGTAGTCCACAACCCGTCGCACCGGTCGGGCGGCGGAGCCCGTCCGTGCAATAGGCTGACGACCTGACCGTGCCGACGGTGACGTCGGCGATGCACGACCACGATCGAGGCGAGACCTGTGGGATCTGACGAAGCAACGACCTGGGGGCGGGTCGACGAGAACGGGACCGTGTACGTCCGGTACGAAGAGACCGAACGTGCTGTCGGTGAGTACCCGGACGCCACCCCCGAAGAAGCCCTCGCCTACTTCGCGCGGAAGTACGCCGACCTCGAGGGGCAGGTGAAGATCGCCGAGCAGCGCGTCCAGCGCGGTGCGTCGGCGAACGACGTCGCCCGGACGGTCGAGCACCTGACCGCCTTGGTCGCCGACGCCCGCGTGGTGGGTGACATCAAGTCGCTTGAGACCCGCGTGGGCGCGCTCACCGAGCAGCTCGGCTCGCTCACCAAGGAGCAGGCGGAACAGGCGCAGCAGGCGCTGCAGGACGCCCTGGCGCACCGCACCGCCCTGGTCGAGGAAGCCGAGGCACTCGCCGCGGTGGACCCCGCACGCGCGCAGTGGAAGCAGATCACGGCGCAGCTCGACGACGTGTTCGCGCGCTGGCAGCAGCACCAGCACGACGGGCCGCGGATCCCCAAGAACGAGGCCAACGACCTCTGGAAGCGGTTCCGCGCAGCGCGGTCCACCGTCGACCAGCACCGTCGTGCGTTCTACTCCGAGCTGGACGCACAGCACCGTGACGCCCGGACTCGCAAGCAGGAGCTCGTGGCGCAGGCCGAGGCCCTCGCACCCCGCGGCTCCGATGCGATCCCGGACTACCGCCAGCTCCTCGACGACTGGAAGAACGCCGGGCGTGCCGGCAAGCGGCACGACGACGCACTCTGGGCGCGCTTCAAGGCCGCCGGAGACGTCCTGTTCGAGCAGCGCCACGCCGAGAGCGCAGCCGAGAACGAAGAGTTCTCCGTCAACCTCGAGGCGAAGCAGGCCCTGCTGACCGAGGCCGAGCCGCTCCTGCAGGCGACCGACCGGGTCGCCGCGCGCAAGACCCTCACCGGCATCCAGCGCCGCTGGGACGAGATCGGCAAGGTCCCCCGCGGTGACGTCCGTCGGGTCGAGGACCGCCTGCGTGCCATCGAGGACCACGTCCGTGGGCTCGAGGACGCGCACTGGAAGGAATCGAACCCGGAGCGCAAGGCCCGTCAGAACGGCCTCGCGAGCCAGCTGGAAGACGCGATCGGCAAGCTCCAGTCCGAGCTCGCCGCGGCGCAGGCCACCGGTGATGCCCGGAAGATCAAGGACGCGCAGGAAGCCCTCGACGCCCGCAAGATCTGGCTCGACGCCCTGGGCGGCTGAGCCTCCGCAGCACGAACGACGCCCCCGTGACCGATGGTCACGGGGGCGTCGTTCGCGGTGGCCGCTTCAGCGTGCTCGGCAGGTCAGACCGGCGCGGGCAGTCCGAGCAGCAGCCGGATGTCCAGGTCGTCCTGCCGCATCTGCGCGGCGAGCTCGTCCATCGACGAGAACTTGACCATGCCGCGCACGTACGACACGAAGAGCACGGAGATCCGATCGCCGTACAGGTCGATGTCGACGTCGAGCAGGTGCGCCTCGATCTGCTTCGCGGGCACACCCTCGAACGTCGGGTTGTTGCCGACCGACACCGCTGCCGGGTAGACGGTCCCGTCGTGCAGCACCCGGGCGGCGTAGACGCCGTCGGCGGGAACGAAGCCCTCGCACGCTGGGTCGAGGTTCGCGGTGGGGTACCCCATCGCCCGGCCGCGTTGGTTGCCGTGCACCACGACGCTCCGCACGGCGTGCTCCCGCCCGAGGAGTCGTGCGGCCTCGGCCACGCGGCCCTGGCCCAGGAGCTCACGGATCCAGGTGGAGGACACCCGGCGCTCACCGTCGGGTCGGACGTCGTCGATGAGGTCCACGTCGTCGATGAGCTCGACGGTGAAGCCGTGCTGCTCCCCCAGGGTCCGGAGCAGCGCGACGTCACCGGCGCCCTTCGCACCGAAGCGGAAGTCGCTGCCGACGAAGACGAGCCGGGCGTGCAGGGTGTCGACGAGGATCTCGGACACGAACGCCTCGGGCGACTTCGACTGCAGTTCCTGGTCGAAGCGGAGCAGCAGGGTGGCGTCGACCCCGGCCTCCTCGAGCAGTTCGCGGCGCTGCGCGGTGCTGGTCAGTGCCGGCGGGACGTGCGGCGGGTCGATGACGTTGAGCGGGTGGCGGTCGAACGTGACCACGGTGGCCACGAGGTCGTGCTCGCGGGCGGCGCGCTCGAGGTGTGCGATGACGGCTCGGTGCCCGACGTGCACGCCGTCGAACTTGCCGATGGTGACGGCGCTCGGGCCGAACCCGTCCGCCACGTCGGCGGTGTCCTCGTAGAACTGCACGGTGGCTCCTACTCGCTCGCCGGGGCGGTGGACGAAGACGCAGCCGGTGCCGACGGCTCGGTGACCGCGGTGCGGTGGTGCTTGCGGAGCCACCAGAGCCCGGCGATCGGCAGCACGAGCGGCGCGAAGGCGTAGCCCAAGCCGTAGTACGACCAGATGGTGTCGTCGGGGAACAGTTGGCGGTCGAACAGCGACAGGGTGCCGATGACGAGCACGCCGGTCATCTCGAACACGATCGTGACGCAGGCGACCCGGTACCAGAACCGGCCGGGCACGATGAGCGCGATCATCGCGACGATGTAGACGACGGCAGCGATGGCACTGAGTGTGTACGCGAACGGTGCGAACGAGAACTTCTCGATGATCTGCACGACGCTGCGTCCGGTCGCCGCCAGCGCGAGGATGCCGTACACGGCGATGAGGACGCGGCCGATGCCGGTCGCGAGTGAGGATCTGGTCGCCATTGCACCGATTCTACCGACGCGCGGCTGCGCGCATGACCTCCGGCGTCAGTTCAGCGCGAACCAGATCTGGTACATCCGGTAGACCATCACCGCGACGGTGAAGGCCCCCGCGCCGAGCACCACGGTGCTCCACTTCGTGCGGTCGATCAGCGCCCACACGACCGCGGCCGGTGGGACGAGCAGCACCGAAACGGCGTACACCCCGAACTCGAGCGCGTTGCCGTCGGGCGGGCTGCCCGTCGCCGGCAGCACGATCGAGATGACGCCCTGCGCAAGGAGCAGCAACTCGATGAGCACGAGGGCGCCGACGGTGTAGTCGTTCGGCTTCCAGCCGATGAACCCCACGACGACCGCGAAGAGCCCCACCACGACGGCGAGCACCAGCTGCACCCACATGTACCACTCGATCACGCGCGGGCTCCGGTCTGCGAGGAGGACGACGCACCGGGCGTCGGGAAGTTCGTTATGACCCGGAGCAGTCCGCGGCGGACGGAGACGAGGCCGACCAGCCGGTCGTCGGACGCGGTGACCGCTGCCACCGGTCCGTCCGAGTCGGGGTGCTCGGCCGCGACACGCTTGCCGTCGGTGAGGTCCTTCGCCGAGGCTGCGTCGAGCGTCACCGACGAGAAGAGTCGCCGGGCGATGTCCGCCGGACGTGCGAGCGCGGCGCGGACGTCGACGGCGTCGTCCTCGAGGTCGATGGCGTCCTGCACGTCGAACGGTCCGACGCGGGTCCGACGGAGGGCGACGAGGTGCGCCCCGGTGCCGAGGGCAGCGCCGACGTCACGGGCGAGCGCACGGACGTAGGTGCCCGACGAGCAGGTCACGACGACGTCGAGGTCCACCACGGCGACGTCGGTGCCGTCGACCGCGACGGTCCGCTCGTTCCGCGTCGTCACGTCGAACTGCGAGACGGTCACCGTGCGGGACTTGAGCTCCACCGCCTCGCCCTTGCGCACCAGGTCGTAGGCACGGCGCCCGTCGACCTTGATCGCGCTGACCGTGGACGGGACCTGGTCGATCACGCCCCGCTGTGCTGCCACGGCGGTCTCGACGGCGTCGTCCGATACGTCGGCAGCGGCCACACCGACAGCAGCGGTCGGCGTGCCGTCGGCGTCGTCGGAGTCCGTGGAGACACCGAGCCGGATGGTCGCCGTGTAGGTCTTGTCGAGGCCCACCAGGTGCGTGAGCAACCGGGTGGACGGCCCGATGCCGAGCAGCAGCAGCCCCGTCGCCATGGGGTCGAGGGTGCCGGCGTGGCCGACCTTCTTCAGGCCGAGGCGGCGACGGGCGATGGAGACCACCCGGTGGCTGGAGATCCCCTGCGGTTTGTCGACGAGGAGGATGCCGTCCGGCGCGGTTTCGAGCACCAGGCGAGATTACCAGCGCCGGTCAGCAGGCGTCGTTCCACTCGCGGCGGGGGTGCTCGGGATCGGTGACGTCGAGCACCGCGGAGGCCGCGATCTTCACGTCGGCACGACGCTCGAGTCGGCCGGACTCCTGCTCGACCCACAGCGACCAGCGCCACAGGGTACGGACCCCGTGAGCCAGGATGCCTCGTCCGTGCACGATCAGGACACCGTCACCGGCTCCGGTCGTGCGGAAGGGCGTCACCAGGTCGGACCGGAGCGTGTCCTGGTCGGCGGACGGCGCGGCGGCGGCCATCGCGGAGATCCCGTGCTGCTCGAAACCGGTGACGAGCGCGGCCGCGACCCGCTCGAGGTCGGTGCCGTCCTGCCCGTCGACGCCGATGACGGTGCGGTTCGTGCCGACCTGCGCGATCGCCTCTGCAGCGATCGCAGCCATCGTGTCGGTCTCTTCGGGTGCCCAGCGTGCCATGCGTCCACCGTAGGCTGTCGAGGTGAACGCGAGTCGGGCCTCCAGACCGGATGTGGACAAACCGACCGCGCGACGCGGTGTGCAGGAGCCGGCCACGCCGGAACGGCCCGACATCGCGACCCCGCTGATCGCGTGGTTCCGGCAGCAGGCGCGGGACCTGCCGTGGCGCCGCCCAGGCTTCCCCGCGTGGGGGACGCTCGTCAGCGAGATCATGCTGCAGCAGACGCAGGTCGCGCGCGTGGTGCCCCGACTGGAGGCGTGGCTCACCCGGTGGCCGACGCCTCGCGACCTCGCGGACTCGCCCCCGTCCGAGGCGGTGCGTGCCTGGGACCGGCTCGGCTACCCGCGACGCGCGCTCGCGCTGCACGCGGCGGCGACCGCCATCGCGAACGAACACCGCAACGTCGTGCCCCGCGACGTCGACGCCCTGCTCGCCCTGCCGGGCATCGGCGACTACACCGCCTGCGCCGTCGCGGTCTTCGCGTACGGCGACCGGCACCCGGTCGTGGACGTCAACGTGCGCCGCGTGCTCGCACGTGCGGTCCTCGGCCAGGGCGAACCCGGGCCGGCGAAGGCGAAGCAGGACCTCCCGCTCATGGAGTCCGTGCTGCCGGCGGACCGCGACGACGCAGCTGCCACGAACGCCGCGGTGATGGAGCTCGGCGCGCTGGTGTGCGTGTCCCGCTCCCCCGCGTGCGATGCGTGCCCCATCGCAGACCGCTGCGCGTGGCGTGCGGCCGGGTACCCGGAGCACGACGGGCCGCGGGCTCCTCGGCAGGCGAAGTTCGCCGGCAGTGACCGCCAGGTGCGCGGCCTGATCATGGCCGAGCTGCGCGCCAGCGACGTGCCGGTCACCCGGTCCGAGATCGAACCGGTGTGGCCGGACGCCGACCAGCGGCACCGGGCGCTCGCGTCGCTCCTGCGTGACGGACTGGCCGTCGGGGACGACGCGAGCGGCTACCAGCTGCCCGGGGTCTAGGAACGCGGCTCGGCGGAGCCGTCGGTCTCGGCAGCGTCGTCGTCCTCGTCCTCGTCGCGCTTGTACGGGTCGGCGTCGCCGGCGTACGTCGCACCGACCGAGGCTGCGCGGACCTGCTCGTCGCGCACCTGGGCCTGCACGAGCAGGTCCTCCATGTGCGCCGAGGTCTCGGGCAGGGCGTCGGCGATGAACTCGAGCGACGGCGTGAGCCGGGCGGTGATGTTCTTGCCGACCTCGGACCGGAGCATGCCGGTCGCGGCCTTGAGCGCCGCGGCGGAGTCCGCACGCTCCTCGTCGGTGCCGTAGACGGTGTAGAAGATCGACGCGTGCTGCAGGTCACCGGTCACACGGACGTCGGTGATCGTGACGAACCCGAGTCGCGGGTCCCGCAGACCCTTGTCGAGTCGACGTGCGACGACTTCCTTGATGCGGTCCGCCATCTTGCGTGCGCGCTGCGGATCGGCCATTGGGTGCCTCCTGAGGCAGTGGCGGGACGCTTCCCGCCGGTGGTCCTGCGTGGGAAAGGGGTCGGGCCCCGGCCTCCCGCGCGGGGAGGCCGGGGCCCAGAGGAGTCACGCGATCAGTCGCGCGGCTTCTCAACGAGTTCGGTCGTCTCGACCTCGTCGCCGATCTGGATGTCGTTGAACTTGCCCAGACCGATACCGGCTTCGAAGTCCGTGCGGACCTCGGTCACGTCGTCCTTGAAGCGACGCAGTGACTCGATGGCCAGGCCATCGGCGACCACAACACCCTCGCGGATGACGCGCGCCTTGGCGTTGCGCGTGATCGTGCCGGAGCGGACGATGACACCCGCGATGTTGCCGAACTTCGAGGAACGGAACACCTCGCGGATCTCGGCGACGCCCGACTGGACCTCTTCGTACTCGGGCTTGAGCATGCCCTTGAGGGACTGCTCGATGTCGTCGAGTGCGTTGTAGATGACCGAGTAGAAGCGCACGTCGATGCCTTCGCGCGCCGCACGCTCACGGGCCTTGACGTCCGGACGGACGTTGAAGCCGATGACGATGGCGTTGTCGATCGTGGCGAGGTCGATGTCCGACTCCGTGATCGCACCGACACCGCGGTGCAGGATGCGGAGCTGGACGCTGTCGTCGACCTCGATGTCCAGGAGCGACTGCTCGAGTGCCTCGACGGCACCGGAGACGTCACCCTTGATGATGAGGTTGAGCGACTCGACCTTGCCCTCTTCGAGCGCACGGGTGAAGTCCTCGAGCGAGATGCGCTTGCGCGACTTCGCCAGCAGGGCGTTGCGCTCGGCGGCTTCACGCTTCTCAGCGATCTGACGCGCCGTGCGGTCCTCTTCCGTGACGAGGAAGGTGTCACCGGCGCGGGGCACCGAGGACAGACCCTGCACCTGGACCGGGCGGCTCGGCGTCGCGGCCTTGACCGCGACCCCGTTCTCGTCCGTCATCGCACGGACTCGACCGTAGGCCGTGCCCGCCACGATGGCGTCACCGACGTGGAGCGTGCCGGACTGGATGAGGACCGTGGCGACTGCACCGCGACCCTTGTCGAGCCGGGCCTCGATCGCGACACCACGGGCGTCCTTGTCGGGGTTCGCACGCAGGTCGAGACCGGCGTCCGCGGTGAGCAGCACGGCGTCCAGGAGCTCCTGGATGCCGATGTTCTGCCGCGCCGACACGTCGACGAACATGACGTCGCCGCCGTACTCCTCGGCCACCAGGTTGTACTCGGTGAGCTGCTGGCGGACCTTGGCGGGGTTCGCGCCTTCCTTGTCGATCTTGTTGACCGCCACGACGATCGGCACACCGGCCGACTGCGCGTGGTTCAACGCCTCGATGGTCTGGGGCATGATGCCGTCGTCCGCCGCGACCACGAGGATCGCGATGTCCGTCACCTGGGCACCACGGGCACGCATGGCCGTGAAGGCCTCGTGACCCGGGGTGTCGATGAAGGTGATCGGGCGGTCGATGCCCTCGTGCTGCGCGACGATCTGGTACGCACCGATGTGCTGGGTGATGCCACCGGCCTCGCCCTCGACGACCTTCGAGTTGCGGATCGCGTCGAGGAGGCGGGTCTTGCCGTGGTCGACGTGACCCATGACGGTGACCACCGGCGGCCGCTGCTGCAGCACGTCGTCGTCTTCGTCCTCGAGTTCTGCGTCGAGGTCGATGTCGAAGCCCTCGAGGAGCTCCTTGTCCTCGTCCTCGGGCGAGACGATCTGGATCTTGTAGCCCAGCTCGTCACCGAGGACCTCGAACGTGGCCTCGTCCAGCGACTCGGTCGCGGTCGCCATCTCACCGAGGTGGAACAGCACCGTCACGAGGTTGCCGGGCATGGCGTCGATCTTGTCCGCGAAGTCCGAGATGCTCGCACCACGACGGAGTCGGACGACCGTGTTGCCGTCGCCACGAGGGACCTGCACACCGCCGAGCGACGGGGCCTGACGCATCTCGTACTCGGCGCGCTTCGTCCGCTTCGACTTGCGGGCACGGCTCTTGCCGCCACCGCGACCGAACGCACCGGCGGTACCACCACCGGGGCCACGACCACGGCCACCGCCACCGGCGGGACGCGGGCCGCTGAAGGCCGGACGCGGGAAGCCACCACCGGCACCGCCGCCGGCACCCGGACGGGCACCGGGGCCGCCACGGCCACCACCCTGGCCCGGGCGCTGCCCGAAGCCGTTGGGACGGTTGCCCTGACCGGGACCACCCGGACGCGGAGCACCCGGACGGGGCGTGCCCGGACGCGGGGGCTGCGGACGCGGGATGCCACCGCCACCGGCTGCGCCGGCGGCCGGGCGCTGGCCCATGCCCTGGTTGGACGAGTACGGGTTGTTGCCGGGGCGCGGCGGGCGCGAGCCCATGCCCTGGTTCGACGAGTACGGGTTGTTGCCCGGACGTGCACCGGGCTTGGGGCCACCCGGCTTCGGACCGGCTGCCGCGGGAGCCTTCGGGCTGGTGCCCGGCTTCACGGCGTCGGACTTCGGAGCAGCGTCGGTCGACCCACCTGCCTGCTCGGCGGCCTGCTTCTCAGCGGCCTGCTTCTCGGCGCGGGCCTTCTGCGCTGCCTCGGCCTCGGCCTGTCGCTGGGCGACGGACTTCGGTGCGGCCGGCGCGGGCACGTCGGCAGCGGGTGCTGCCGGGGCCTCGGGCTCGGGAGCCGGTGCCGGACGAGCCGGACCCGGACGGGGACCGCCGGGCTTGGGTGCACTCGACTTCGGCGCGCTGGCCTTGGCGGGTGCGCTCGGCGCGGAGGCCGAGGCGGCGGGCTTCGCCGCGGGGGCGCCGTCTGCCTGGAGGGCGGCACGGAGCTTCCGTGCCACGGGGGGCTCGATGCTCGAGCTGGCACCCCGGACGAACTCGCCGAGCTCCTTGAGCTTCTCGAGTGCGGTCTTGCTGTCGACGCCGAGTTCGCTTGCGATCTCGTGTACGCGTGGTTTAGCCACTGTTCTCCTTCACGGGTCCCACCCCGTGAAGGGGCAGGACTCAATGGATGACGGGTCTCATTTCGAGCCGCTCATCAGTTGTCCATAAGCCGTTCAGCCTGTTCTGTCATGTCCGGGCGCTCGGCCGGTTCCTGTGGGAGACCGACGATGTGGTCGAGCACCGCGGACGTGTCGGGATCGCGATCCAACCGGAGCGCACGGCGGAAAGCCCTGCGCTTGACGGCCAGATCGTAGGCATCGACGGTCGGTGTGAGCCACGCTCCCCGGCCCGGCATGACTGCCTTCGGATCCGCCACGACACGGCCATCGCTCAGGGCGACGACTCGGAGGAGGGAGGATCGGGAAGCGCGACGACGACTGCCGATGCACGTTCTGACGGGAACCACTCTACTCCTTGCCTCGGACGTGCGCGATCCGGCGCGCCCTCGCAGGGCGCGCCGGGAGCGAAATCGTCCTAGTCCTCGCCGTCCAGGATGGAGTCCGGCTGGATGTCGATGCGGGCACCGGTGAGCTTCGCGGCGAGGCGGGCGTTCTGCCCCTCCTTGCCGATCGCGAGCGACAGCTGGTAGTCCGGCACGAGCGCGCGGACGGCCTTCGTCGAGGCATCGAGCACGAACGCGCTCGTCACCTTGGCCGGCGACAGGGCGCTCGCGACGAACGATGCGAGGTCGGACGAGTAGTCGACGATGTCGATCTTCTCGGCACCGAGCTCGTTCGTGACGGCCCGGACACGTGCGCCGAGCTCGCCGATGCAGGCGCCCTTCGCGTTCACGCCGGGCTCGTTCGCCTTGACGGCGATCTTCGTGCGGTGGCCGGCTTCGCGGGCGAGCGAGGTGATCTCGACGACACCGGACGCGATCTCCGGGACCTCGAGTGCGAAGAGCTTCCGGACGAGGCCCGGGTGGGTGCGCGACACGATGATCTGCGGGCCCTTGTTGCCGCGGGCGACGCTCGTCACGTAGACGCGGATGCGGGAGCCGTGCTTGTACGACTCCCCCGGCACCTGCTCTTCGGGCGGCAGGATCGCCTCGATCGTGCCGAGGTCGACGTGCACCATCTTCGGATTCGGGCCCTGCTGGACCACGCCCGCGACGATGTCGCCTTCCTTGCCGCGGAACTCGCCGAGGATCTTGTCGTCGCCGATGTCGCGCAGGCGCTGGTTGATGACCTGCTTCGCCGCGAAGGCCGCGATGCGTCCGAAGTCGCTCGGCTGGTCGACGGCTTCACCGATGACGGTGCCCTCGTCGTCGAGCTCGGGGACGTAGACGCTGACCTCGCCGGACTTGCGGTCGAGCTCCACACGCGACTGCGCGTGGGCCGGCTCGCCGTTCTCGTCGGCGTGCTTCTGGTAGGCGGTCAGGATGGCAGATTCGATGATCTGGACGAGCTCGTCGAACGGGATCTCCCGCTCGCGCTCCATGAGTCGCAGGACTGCGAGATCGATCTTCACCGAGGTGCCTCCGTATTCAGATGAGTCGCTCCTGCGGGGTGGAACTGCGCAGAAGTCGGCCACAAGCGTACCCCAGAACCAGGAGACGGACAGGAGGCCCGTGGCGGCGTCGCCACGGGCCTGCTGTCCGTCAGGGGTCGCGTCTAGATCGCGCGGACCGCGTCGAGCAGGTCGGCCACCGGCACGTCGCGGCGGTCGCCGGTCGCGCGGTCCCACAGCTCGACGACGCCCTCGGCGGCGCCGCGGCCGGCGACGACGACGATCGGCATGCCGAGCAGCTCGGCGTCACGGAGCTTCACACCGGGCGAGACCTTGGGGCGGTCGTCGTACAGCACGTCGAACCGCTCGCCCTCGAGCTCGGCGACGACGGACGCCGCCAGCTCGTAGGCGACCTGGTCACGGCCGGTGGCGACGATGTGCACGTCGAACGGCGCGACGTTCTTCGGCCAGACCAGGCCCTTCTCGTCGTTGTGGGACTCGGCCAGGATCGCGAGGATGCGGGTCACGCCGATGCCGTACGAGCCCATCGTGACCGTGGCGAGCTTGCCGTTCTCGTCCTGCACCTTGAGACCGAGCGCCTCGGCGTACTTCCGACCGAGCTGGAACACGTGCCCGATCTCCATGCCGCGCGCGGTCTCGAGGGGGCCGGAGCCGTCCGGGGACGGGTCACCCGCGCGGACGTCGGAGACCTCGACGACACCGTCGGCCACGAAGTCACGGCCGGCGACGAGGCCGGACACGTGCACGCCGCGCTCGTTGGCGCCGGTGATCCAGCTCGTGCCGTCGACCACACGCGGGTCGACGAAGTAGCGGAGGCCGGTGGCGCTGTCGGCGCCGAGGACCTGCGGGCCGATGTAGCCCTTCACCAGGCCCCGGTGCTTCTTGAAGTCGTCGTCGCCGGCAGCCTCGACCTCGGCCGGGGCGAACGACACCTCGGCGCGCTTCAGGTCCACGTCACGGTCACCGGGCAGGCCGACGACCACGACCTCGCGCGTGCCGTCGAGGTGGGTGAGCGCGAGGACGACGTTCTTCAGCGTGTCCGCCGCGGTCCACGGTGCACCCTCGCGCGGCGCGACCTGGTTCGCGTGGGCGACGAGCGTGTCGATCGTCGGGGTGTCCGACGCCGGCAGCAGCACGGGCTCCGGCTGGCCCTCGATCGGCAGCGACTCGGGGACGGGGGTGACGTACGCCTCGACGTTGGCCGCGTAGCCGCCGGCGCTGCGGACGAAGGTGTCCTCGCCGACGCCGATCGGGTGCAGGAACTCCTCGGACTTGGAGCCGCCCATCGCGCCGGCGTCGGCCTTGACGATGACGTAGTCGAGGCCGAGGCGGGCGAAGATCTTCTCGTACGCGTCGCGCATGACCTGGTAGCTGCGCTCGAGGCCCTCGTCGGTGAGGTCGAACGAGTACGCGTCCTTCATGGTGAACTCGCGGCCGCGCAGGAGTCCGGCGCGGGGCCGGGCCTCGTCGCGGTACTTGTCCTGGATCTGGAACAGCGTGACCGGCAGGTCCTTGTAGGACGAGTACAGGTCCTTCACCAGGAGCGCGAACATCTCCTCGTGCGTGGGTGCGAGCAGGTAGTCGGAACCCTTGCGGTCCTGCAGGCGGAACATGCCGTCGCCGTACTCGGTCCAGCGGTTCGTCGCCTCGTACGGCTCACGGGGCAGGAGCGCGGGCAGCAGGACCTCCTGCGCACCGGCTGCGACCATCTCGTCGCGGATGATCGCCTCGATCTTGGCGCGCACCCGGAGGCCGAGCGGCAGCCAGGCGAAGATCCCCGGGGACTGGCGACGGACGTACCCGGCGCGGACGAGCAGCTTGTGGCTCGTCACCTCGGCGTCGGAGGGGTCGTCGCGGAGCGTACGGAGGAACAGATGCGAAAGCCGTGTGACCACGGGGCAAGCCTAGTGGCGACGGGCCGACGGCGCGGGTTCGCTGCGGTGTCCCCGCCGCTGGGCGCGAGCGGCGCGGTTCGGCACGGTGCGCGGTTCGCCGGCTCGTGCGGCGCCAGCCGCTCCGTGCGCGCCTGCAGCCTCGCACGGGGCGATCAACGCGGCGGCCGCTCCCGAAGTCCGCACCGTGCGGAGGGGACGCGCGTCGAGCAGCCACAGCCGGCCTCCGGGCCGGTCCGCGGTGCGTCGCCCGCGCCGCGGGCGCCGCCTGCGACGCGGAGCAGAGCCGCACCGTGCGAGGTTCATCGCCCGGTGCGGCACCAGCCGCTCCGTGCGCGCCTGCAGCCTCGCACCGGGCGATCAACCCGGCGGCCGCTCGCGAAGCGCGCACCGTGCCGACCGGCGCTGGCGCCAGCGTCGGCGCCGCACGACGACGGACCGGAGGCCCGGTGCCAGCTGGCACCGGGCCTCCGGTCGGAGAGTGGTCGCGCCTACGGCGCCATGATCACCTGGGGCGTGCCGGTGGCGGCGGCCGGACCCATCTCGTCCGCGATGCGGTTCGCCTCGTTGATGAGGGTCTGGACGATCTCGGCCTCGGGCACGGTCTTGACGACCTGGCCCTTGACGAAGATCTGCCCCTTGCCGTTGCCCGAGGCGACGCCGAGGTCGGCCTCGCGCGCCTCGCCCGGGCCGTTCACGACGCAGCCCATGACGGCGACGCGGAGCGGGACGGTCATGCCCTCGAGCCCCTTGGTGACGTCGTTCGCGAGCTGGTAGACGTCGACCTGCGCGCGACCGCAGCTCGGGCAGGAGACGATCTCGAGCTTGCGCTCGCGCAGGTTGAGCGACTGCAGGATCTGCAGGCCGACCTTGACCTCTTGCGCGGGCGGGGCGGAGAGCGACACACGGATGGTGTCGCCGATGCCCTCGGCCAGCAGGATGCCGAACGCGGTGGCGCTCTTGATCGTGCCCTGGAACTCCGGGCCGGCCTCGGTCACGCCGAGGTGCAGCGGCCAGTCACCGGCGGCGGCGAGCTGCCGGTAGGCCTTGACCATCACGATCGGGTCGTTGTGCTTGACCGAGATCTTGAAGTCGTGGAAGTCGTGCTCCTCGAACAGGGAGGCTTCCCACACGGCGGACTCGACGAGCGCCTCGGGGGTGGCCTTGCCGTACTTCTGCAGCAGGCTCGGCTCGAGCGACCCCGCGTTCACGCCGATGCGGAGCGAGACGCCGGCGTCCTTGGCGGCCTTGGCGATCGCGCCGACCTGGTCGTCGAACTTGCGGATGTTGCCCGGGTTGACGCGGACGGCGGCACAGCCGGCGTCGATCGCCTGGAAGACGTACTTCGGCTGGAAGTGGATGTCGGCGATCACGGGGATCTGCGACTTCTTCGCGATGATCGCCAGCGCGTCGGCGTCGTCCTGCGTGGGGACGGCGACCCGGACGATGTCGCAGCCCGAGGCCGTGAGTTCGGCGATCTGCTGCAGCGTCGCGTTGATGTTGGTGGTCTGCGTCGTGGTCATCGACTGCACGGACACCGGGGCGTCGCCGCCCACGAGCACCTTGCCGACCCGGATCTGCCGCGACTTGCGACGCGGAGCGAGGGTTTCGGGGGACTTGGGCATACCGAGGTTGACTGCGGGCACGTGAGCACTCTACGCGCTCGGTCTGACCGTGCCGGGTCCGGGCCCCGTGCGTCTGTTCAGAGCTCCGGGACCGAGTCGACGACCGTGATGAGCGGGGCGTAGAGCCGCATCACCGCGAGCGCGCGGTCGTGGTCCTCGTCGGTCCCGCCGGCGCAGGCGTCCGCCACGACGGTCACCGTCGCACCCGCGTCGGCCGCCGCCAGCGCGGTCGACAGCACGCAGCAGTCAGTCGACACCCCCGTGAGCACCAGGTGCGGGTGGTCGCCGACGACGGCCTGGAGGCTCGTCCCCCACTTGCCGAAGGTCGGTTCCGTCACGACGGGGTCGTTCCGGTCCGCTGCCGCCGATGCGAACGGCTCGGTGAGCGCGTACAGCGGGTCGGCGTCCGGGACCAGTGCGAAGGGCCAGTCGCGGTAGTACGGCACCCACGCACCCTCGGGCTCCGCCGGAGCCACGAAGCGGGTGAAGACCGTGCGGCCCGTGAACCGCGGGAGGAGCCGCTCGATGCCGGCGCCGGCGTGATCGTACCGCGGGGCGGCCCACGGGTTCTCGCCGGTGAAGACCTGCTGCATGTCGATGACGACGAGCCAGGCGTCGTCGGGGATCGCCGCGCTCATCGCAGGTCGTCCGGGGTGCTCGGCGCTTCCGGCGTGGCGAGTGCTTCCTGGCGGCGGATCGAGCCGCGAGCGAACAGCAGCGTGCCGAGGAACCCGACGACCAGGGCGACGAGGACGCCGAGGTTCGCGTAGGCCCACGGCCCCTCGCGGCCACCGAGGCCGAACGGGCCGAGCAGGTAGCCCTGCCACGACAGCCACGCCGGTGACGCCAGCGTGACGAGCCCCCACCCGAGCGCCGTGCCGACGGCGACCAGGGCGATCGCGCCCCACCGGACGTCACCGTAGCGGCCGCGGCGGTCGTCGAGCTCGGCCTCTGCGTAGGCGCGTCGGCGCAGGAGGACGTCGGCGACGAAGATGCCGGCCCACACCGCGATCGGGACGCCGAGGGTGATCAGGAACGCCTGGAACGGGATGACGAACGACTCGGCGAAGAACGCGATGTAGATCGCCCCAGCCACCATGAACACGCCGTCGACCCCGGCTGCGACCGGCCGCGGGATCTTCACGCCGACGCTCAGCAGCGCGAGGCCCGACGAGTAGATGTCGAGGACCGCTCCCCCGACGAGCCCGAGGATCGCCACGATCGCGAACGGGATGAGGAACCAGATCGGCAGGATGGTGGTGAGCGCGCCGATCGGGTCGTCCTGGATGGCGGCGTTCAGGTCCGGCGACGACCCGGCGAGCAGGACGCCGAAGACCACGAGGATCGCCGGGGCCAGTGCGCCGCCGAAGGTCGTCCACCCGACGACCCCACCGGTGGACGCGGCCCGCGGCAGGTACCGGGAGTAGTCGGCAGCAGCGTTCACCCAGCCGAGGCCGAAGCCGGTCATCACCAGGACCAGGGCCCCGATGACCTGCTGACCGCTGCCGGACGGCATCGCGGCGATCGCGGCGAAGTCGATGGAGGGCACCGCGAGCACGATGTAGACGACGGTGAGCACCCCCGTGATGACCGTGGTCCAGGTCTGCAGGCGCATGATCACGTCGAAGCCCGCGACGCCGGCCCCGACCACGAGCGCGGCGACGACGACCAGCGCGACGACCTTCGTCAGCACCCCGCCGTCCCAGCCGAGCTCGGTGAAGACCGTCGAGGTCGCCAGGACCGCCAGTGCGGCGAGCGAGGTCTCCCACCCGACGGTGAGGACCCAGCTGAGGAACGAGGGCACCCGGTTGCCCCGCACGCCGAACGCCGCACGGCTCAGCACCATCGTCGGCGCCGACCCCCGCTTGCCGGCGATCGCGACCACGCCGCACAGCAGGAACGAGAACACCACCCCGACGACCGAGACGGCGGTGGCCTGCCAGAAGGAGATGCCGAACCCGATGACGAACGCCCCGTAGGCGATGCCGAGCACGGAGATGTTGGCGGCGAACCACGGCCAGAACAGCCCCCTCGGGGTGCCCTTCCGATCGGACTCGGCGATGACGTCGAGGCCCTGGCGCTCGACGGTGCGAACCTCGGGAGGGTTCGGGGCGGCTGTGGTCATCCGCTGAGCGTAGCGCCGGAGCGACTACCCGAACAGGTTCACCGGCCGCACGATGTCGGCGTAGATCAGCAGCGCACTCATCCCCGCCAGCAGCACCACGACGACCATCGTCAGGGGCATCGTCTTCGCCAGGTCGATGGGCCCCGGATCCGCCTTGCCGACGAGCTTGAACGACCGTCGCTTGATCGCTTCCCAGAGCGCACCCGCGATGTGTCCGCCGTCGAGCGGCAGCAGCGGCACCATGTTCAGCACGAACAGGCCGATGTTGAGCGAGGCCAGCAGCCCGAGGATCGTGTACGCCTTGTCGACCACGGGGACGCCGCTCATCGACGAGACCTCGCCGATCGCACGGCCCACACCCACCACCGACACGGGGCTGTCCTGCGACCGCTCCTGGGCACCGAACGCGGCGTTCCACACGGCGACCAGGCGCTGCGGCAGGTCGATGATCAGGTGCGCCGACGCCGCGATCTGGGCCCCGGTCGCGGGCAGCACCTCGGCCGGGGACTGCCGCACCAGGGACTGCCCGATGCTGACGCCGACCACGCCGACGCGCTGGGTCTTCGTGGTGCCGTCGTCGTTCTTGACGACCTTGCCCTCGGAGTCGTAGACGTCGCGGGTGGCGGTCGTCGGGGTGATCTCGAGGGTCTTGCGGGCACCGTCGCGCTCGACGACCACGGTGACCTGCTCACCAGCGGACTCCTGGAAGACCTCGGAGACGCGGGTGATGGTGGGGTCCTGCTCACCGTTCACCGAGAGCACGACGTCGCCGGACTCGATGCCCGCCTGCTTCGCCGGGGACACCGCGTCGCCGGGCGAGCACTCGGTCGTCTGGCTGTTCGGCAGCACGCACCCGACGCTCGACGTGAAGGTCGTCGTCGGCGCCCCGAACCCGCACAGCAGCACACCGAACAGCACGATGCCGATCACCAGGTTCATCGCCGGGCCCGCGACCATCACGATGATCCGCTTCCACGGCGTCAGGCGGTAGAAGGCGCGGGAGTCGTCCCCGCCGGAGTCCGCGATCTGCTCGGCGCTGGCCTGGCGGGCGTCCTGCACGAACGCGCCGTACATGCCGGTGTTCGTGATGGCGTTCGCCCGGCCCGAGGCGCGCGGCTTGAGCATGCCGACCATCGAGATGTACCCACCGAGCAGGATCGGGCGGATCCCGTACTCGGTCTCACCCCGCTTGAACGACCACATCGCCTTGCCGAAGCCCAGCGAGTACTGCGTCACCTTGACGTTGAAGAGCTTCGCGAAGGACAGGTGGCCCAGCTCGTGGAGTCCGATCGAGACCAGCAGGCCGATGATGAAGACGACCACGCCGAGGACGAAGAGCAGGACGGATTCGACGGTCACCGGGAAAGAGTACGGGACTGATTCCATGACGGAGCCGAGCGCCGTCTGAGAGGCGAGCTGGGCCTCCAGGCCTGTGCGTCACGTCCGCGGTCTGCCGCCTCCGCGTCGGACGGGAGGCGCGACTCGCGTCAGCGGGTCAGCGCGCGGTCCGCAGCGGTGCGGGCCCACTGCTCCGCCGCGAGTACGCCGTCGAGTGACGGCTCCCCCGCGGTGTGCTCCTCGACGACGCGCTCGACCGTGTCGACGATGTCCAGGAAACCGATCGCGCCAGCGTGGAACGCGGCGACGGCCTGCTCGTTCGCGGCGTTGAACACGGCCGGGAACGTCCCGCCCAGCTCGCCCACCCGCTTGGCGAGGGCGACGGCGCCGAAGGCGTCCTGGTCGAGCGGCTCGAACGTCCACGTGCTCGCGGTCGTCCAGTCGAGCGGCACGCCGACGCCGGGCACCCGGTCCGGCCAGGCCAGGCCGAGCGCGATCGGCAGACGCATGTCCGGCGGCGACGCCTGGGCGATGGTGGAGCCGTCGACGAACTCGACCATGGAGTGCACGATCGACTGCGCGTGCACGGTGACGTCGATGCGGTCGTACGGCACGTCGAAGAGCAGGTGGGCCTCGATGACCTCGAGCCCCTTGTTGACCAGGGTCGCGGAGTTCGTCGTGACGACGAGCCCCATGTCCCAGGTCGGGTGCGCCAGTGCCTGGGCGGGGGTGACGTCACGGAGCTGCTCGCGGGTGCGCCCACGGAACGGACCGCCGCTCGCCGTCAGGACGAGCCGCTGCACCTCGGCGTCGGCGCCGGAGCGCAGCGCCTGCGCGATGGCGGAGTGCTCGCTGTCGACGGGCACGATCTGCCCGGGCGCCGCGGCCTGCTGCACGAGGGAGCCGCCGACGATCAGGCTCTCCTTGTTCGCGAGGGCGAGCACGGCACCGCTCTCGAGCGCCGCGAGCGTCGGGCCGAGGCCGACCGAGCCGGTGATGCCGTTCAGGACGACGTCGGCCTCGACGCTCCGGACGAGCTGCTCCGAGTCGGCCGCGCCGAACGCCGTGTCGCGGACGCCGAACCGGGCGGCCTGCTCGGCGACGAGGTCGCGGTTGCTGCCGGCGGTGAGCCCGACGACCTCGAACCGGTCGGGGTTGCGGGCGACCACGTCGAGCGCCTGGGTGCCGATCGAGCCGGTGCTGCCGAGGACGACGATCCGCCGACGGTCCGGACCGGTGGTGCCGAGGCGGCCGTCCGTCACGGTCAGCCCTTGGCGAGGATGTCGACCACGAAGACGAGCGTGGCGTTCTTCGGGATGCCCGAGCCCTCCTGCGGGTTCGCGCCGTAGGCGTCCTCCGGCGTGGCGACGATCAGGACCTGCGAGCCGACCTTCTGCCCGACGAGCCCGGTGACGAAGCCCTTGATGAGCGCGCTCTCCGACACGGTGAAGGTGGTGGGGACACCCTTCGACCACGAGGAGTCGAACTCCTTGCCGGTGTCGTAGACGACGCCCTTGTACTGCACGAGGGCGGTGTCGCCGTCGGCGATCTCGGTGCCGTCGCCCTGCTTGAGCACCTCGACCGTGGTCTTCGTGGGCGCCTTCACGCCGTCGGGGACCGTGATCTCCGGCTCGCCCGAGGCCTTGTCCTTGACCGTGGGCAGGCCCGGGTCCTGGTCCTGCGGGGTGCCGGTCGCCTTGGTCGGGGTCTGCGCGACGACGTCGGCGACCACGACGATCTCACCGCCGGTGTTGAAGCCGAGTGCCGAGGACTGTCCGACCGCGGCGACCCGGTCGCCCACCTTCGAGCAGGCGAGGAGCGCACCGAAGCCCGATCCGCCGACGGAGAGCACCTGCGGGTTGCCCTCGTCGAATCCGACGGTGCCGAGCTTCTTGGCGTCCGATGCCTCGTACACGCTGTAGGAGACCTGCGCGTAGTCGCCTTCGTCGAGCGCCGCGCCCTTGCCCTTCACGAGGCGGGTGGCCTGCGGAGTCTTCGCGGACAGGCCGGACGAGAACTTCACGGTCGGGGCCTTCGGTCCGCCGAACGACCCGGTCGCCTTGATGGCATCGGACGACTTGCCCGGGTCGGGGCAGGAGGTGATCGCCGAGGCCGTGGCACTGGCCGACGGGGTCGGCGAGGCCGAGGACCCGTTCGAACCGGAGCCGGAGCAGGCGGCGAGTCCCAGCACGACGGCGGGGACGATGGCGATCGGGAGCAGGCGGAGACGCTTCACGAGGACCTAGTCTGCCCCACCTGTCGAAGAGTCCCCTGCCAATGACGCAGGTCGGACGACCAGCTGCGGCTCGTGGTGCACCGGGAACGCCACGGACCGCGCGATGAAGCAGAGCTCGTTCGCGGTGACGTGTGCTGCTTCGGCGTCCGCGACCCGGTCGGCCTCGAGGATCGTGACGACCGGGTGCAGGGTCGCCTCGGTCAGTTCACCCGAACCGTCGCGGTTCAGGCGGAGCGACGCGGTCGCGGTGTCCTGGTAGTCGACGACGGTGAAGCCCTTCGTCACCGCGACGTGCAGGTAGCTGAGCATGTGGCACTGGGCCAGCGCCGCGACCACCATCTCCTCGGGGTTCCAGCGGTCACGGTCCCCGCGGAACGTCGGGTCGGCGGAGCCGGGGACGTCCGGCTTGCCGGTCGCGGAGACCACGTGTTCGCGGCCGTAGTCGCGGTACCCGGAGGTGCCGGTCCCGCGGTCGCCCGTCCAGCTGACGGAGACCTCGTAGGAGTGGTCGTGCACGGGTGCGCCCCTTCGCCTTGGCTAGCATGGCGGCATGACGGTGAGCCCCGAAGTCCGCAGTGATCGCCATCCTCTCACCGCCGACGGTTCCGTCGAGCTGGCGGTGCTCGAACGCTCAGGGTTCGACGAGAGCCGGCACGTCGGCGCCGGCGTCGTCGTCGACGCGAGCGGCACCGTGATCGACTCCGTCGGCGACGTGACCGCGAGCATCTACCCGCGTTCCACCATGAAGCCGTTCCAGGCCCTGGCCGTCCGACGTGCCGGTGCGCTGTTCTCCGACGAGGAACTCGTCCTCACCACCGCGAGCCACGCCGGCACCGCGGCGCACCAGGCGCTCGCCCTGCACATGCTCGAGTCCTTCGACCACGTCGAATCCGACCTCGGCTGTCCGCCCGACATGCCCTTCGACCGCGGGACCGCCCGCACGATGGACGGCCCCCGCCGCCTGGCGATGAACTGCTCCGGCAAGCACGCCGGCATGCTCGCGGCCTGCCGGGTGAACGGGTGGGACGAAGCCACGTACCTCGACATCGAGCACCCGTTGCAGCAGCGGGTGCGTTCCGTGGTCGAGGAGTACACGCACGAGACCGTCGACCTGGTCGGTACGGACGGCTGCGGCGCCCCCGTGTTCCCGCTGACACTGACGGGGTTGGCACGCGGGTTCGCCGGTGTGGTGGCACGGGCCGACGACGACTCCGCTGCGCTGACCGACGCGGTCCTGGCGCACCCGTGGGCGATCGACGGCGTCGGACGCGCGAACACGGTCACCATCGAGCGACTGCAGGTGCTGGCGAAGCTCGGTGCCGAGGGCGTCATGGTCATGGGGTTGCCCGGAGGCGCCGCCGTGGCCGTGAAGGTGCTCGACGGCTCACAGCGGGCCGGCACCCTGGCGGCCCTCGCGCTGCTCGAGCGGAACGGTCTCGTGGCGTCGGACGGGGTGGCCGAGGTGCTCGAGGCGACCGGTGAGCGGGTGCTCGGCGGCGGCGTGCCCGTCGGCGCGGTGCGGGTCGGCGCCGGGTTGCGCTGATCGTTGCTCGGCGCTGGTCAAGCGTGGGCGCTGATCACGCGTCGGCGCTGGTCATCGATCGGAGCTGGTCATCGATCGGCGCTCACCGGGTCGGGGACGAGGACCGGCAGCGCCGGGGACACCCGGACGACCGCGTGGTCGTCGGGCCGACGGACGGAGCAGCCGTACCGTGAGACCTCGACGGTGACGTCCCGCTGACGAGGCGCCGATCCGAGTCCGGCCACGAGCACCACGGAGCCGTGCGGTCGGCCGTCGGCACCCATCCGCACCGCGACCGAGGTCCCCGACGGCAGAGCGTGCACTGACCGGGTGCTCGCTGCCCGGGTGCTCGCGGAGCGGGCGCTCGGGGCTGGATCGGCGCTGCTGGCCCCCACGGCGTCGAGGACCTCGGGAGCAGCGGCCCAGCGCAGGTCCTCTTCGGTGTGGACGGCAGCGGCTCGGAGTTGCTCGGCGAGCCCGCGGAACACCGCGACGGCGAGTGCTCCGGCACCGACGACCACGACGTGGGACGCGGCGTCGACCCGGACCAAGCGGCCGCCCGGACCGTGCCCGAGGACGAGTGCCGGCGTGCCGTCGCCGTCCTCGGGAACGGTGCCCGTCAGCGTTTCCGGCGCACCGAGCGGTCCGGGCTCGGCGGGCTGGTCAGGTCCGCGCGGAGCGACGACCGCGACCGGGTCTGGCGAGGCCGAACGGTGCAGCACCACGTCGACCAGCGCGCAGCACGCACCCGCGCCGAGCAGGACGCCCTGCCCCGCGCCGCTGATCGGCGCGAGGACCCCGGCCACGACGAGCGCGACCGCGGCCCCCACGATCACGCAACGTGCGGTGAACCGGGACATGACCCCATCGCACCAGGAACGAGCAGCTCAGCGCTGGCCCGGGACCCGATCTGTGGAGAAGTCGCCTACTGCACCAGGAAGAACTGCTCACCGATGTCGACGCGGGCACCACGCTCGACGCGGTACCGGCGACCGGGCTCGCAGCGGCGGATCGATCCGTCGATGTGCCGGACGACCGTGCCGTTGCCGGAGAACCGGTCGGAGACCCACAGGTCGTCGCCGTCGCGGCCGAGCTCGAGGTGCGTCTTCGACACGGACTTGCCCGGGTCGTGCACGGTCAGCAGGTCGTCGTAGCGCTCCCCCGGCTGCGGTCGCGGCAGCCGGCCGAGCAGGCCCGTGCCGTGGACGCCGAGCCGTTCACCCGTGCTGAAGTGCAGCACGAACGGTGCCCGCGTCGGGGTCTTCGCGACGATGCGGGTCTCGTCGACGTCCTCGTCGAGGTCGTCGAGCGCGCCGGCCGCTGCGGGCGACTCCGACCGGTCGACGGGCGGGAGCGGCAGCGCGGGTCCGGTCGCTCCCGGGATCGGGGGCAGCGGTGCGGCGGAGGGCACGCCCGCGGTGGTGGCGGACGGTGCCGAGGAGGGGACGGTGGCGGAACCGGGCACCGGCGGGATCGGCGCATGCGGCACGGCGGACGCCTCGGTCGGCGGATCCGGCTCGGTCACCGGTGCAGCGTGCGCCCCGCGGGGACGTCGGCCAGCATCGGACTGCTCGACCTCGGCGCGGAGGGACTCGTCGTCCACCGGGATCTCGTCGTCCGGCTCGTCGCCTGCAGCGCGCTCGTCGGACTCGTTCGGACCCGCGGGCACGGCCGGATCCGCGTCGGGCTCGTCCGGCTCGTCCGCAGCGTTGCCCACGTCGGCGACCTGCGTGCCGTCGGACTCCTCGGCGGCCCAGTCGGGTCGGGTCATCGGCAGCGGCATGACCGGGCCGGTGAAGGCCGCGGTGACCGCCGGACGGACGGCTCCGCACTCGCCGCAGAAGATGTCGTCGGGTTCGAGCCGGTTGCCGCAGACGTGGCAGATGGTCGTCTCGTGCATGCCCGGGGTGACGAGCGGGGCCGGACGCGGCGGTCGACGGTCGATCAACGGCTCGACCACGGCGGTGTCCCCGGGCTGCGGGGCCGACACGACGGGCGGCTGGTCGTCGGTGGCGCTGGTCTCCGACGCCGCCACGATCGTTTCGTCGGGCTCCGGCTCGGAGGCGTCCCGGGCACCCTGTGCGTCCCGGGGTTCCTGTGCGTCCTGTGCGCCGTGTTCGTCGGGCGTAGGAGCCGCAGCGTCCTGTTCGGAAGCAGGTTCGGCGGGTGCTCCCGGCATCGGCGGGACGACCGGATCGGCGGGCACCTCGGCAGCCGGGGTACCGCGACCGACCCACCAGGACGGACCGGCGGGTGCCGCCGGGGGTGCGGTGGCAGCGGGCGGCGCCCACACCGGAACGGAGGGCTCGGCAGCGGGCGGCGGCTCGACGGGCTGGGGCTCGACGGGCTGGGACTCGACGGGCTGTCGCGCCGCCTGGTCCGAGACCGACGACGGAGCATCGCGGATCGGGTCCTCGGGCGTCTCGGGGCGACCGGGAGCCGGGGCGATCCGGGTGCGCTCGGGGTCGTCGGCATCGAGGGGTTCGGACGGGTACGCGTCGGGATCGAGGGCAGGTTCGGACTCGCCAGGCGCACCCGACCAGTCCTCGAGCCCGGACCCGGCACCGTGCACATGGGAGGGGGCCTGGCGCGGCGCGAAGTCATCGGGACGCTGCACCGGCACGGGTGCCGGCGGTTCGGTGCCGCGACGGTCGGCACCGGTGAGCCACGCACGCGTGGCGGGATCGAGCGTGGCTTCGGGCAACCAGGCGTCGGAAGCCGGGTCGGACCGTCGGCCGTGGGCGTCGGGCTGCTGCAACGGTGGCGGCGGTGCCTGTTCGACGGGGGTCGGCGCGACCGGGCGACGGCTCGCGGCGGCGGTGACCGCGCGACCGCACTCACCGCAGAAGATCGCTCCGTCCGGGAGCATCGATCCGCAGTGTTCGCATCTGATCACGGGGTGCCTCTGTCCTCACTCGGCCGTCCACGACGCTCGTCCGGCCTCTGGACATCGTAGTCGCCGCGCCCCGACGCAGCCTGGCCGCCGGTCCGCCGACGGGACCGTGCCGTCGGACGGCGTCCCGTCCCCCGCAGGGACCGGAGCGAGACGGCGGTGCGGAACCGCTCCCGCCTGGTCCGCCCCGTCCGGAGCGAACCGATCGCATCGTCGGTCGCCGCCCACATGCGGTCGGCGGTGGTCTGGTCGGCGTCACTCGGACCGAACACCGCACGGTCGGCCAGCGCGGCGAGTCCGGTGCCACCGTCGCCCGGTGCACCGACCACGGCTTCGCGTCGAGTTGCTGCCTGCCGCACGTCGTGCCCGCGGTCGAGCAGTGCGTCGCGGTACTCGTCCCAGGCGCCGACGATGCGGCCGCGGGGCGTGGTGGCGCTCCGCCGTCGGCGGCGCCGCAGTCGCTTCAGCAGCACGATCACGGCGAACGGCAGCAGGACGAGCGCGACCACGCCGAGGGTCCCGAGGGCCCAGGGCAGCACCGCGAGCAGGATCTGGAGCCAGAGTGGCTGCACCGGCGGTGTGTTCCGGTCGCTCTCGGGGGGCGTCTGCTGGTCCTGGTCCTGTCGGTCGACCGGGGGCGGCGGCACCACCGTCTCGGGTCGGGTGACCGGCTGCGGGGTCTGCTGCTGCTCGTTCGGGATCTCGCGCACCTCGGGGTTGGGGTTGAGCATCACCCATCCCCACTGCGCGGTGTCCACCTCGATGCGGGCCGTGACGTCGGACCCACGGAAGGTCGTCGTCCCGCCACGCGCTGCGGTGCCGTCGCGGCCCGAGTCTCCCCCGGCCGTGAAGCCCATCACGACCCGTGCCGGGAACCCGATCTCGTCCGCCATCAGTGCGGCCACCGCGGCGTACTGCTCCTGGTCCCCGATCATCAGGGGTGCGGTGAGGAGCTCCTGGACACGGTCGGCACCGTGACCGGACCGACTCATCCGGTCGTCGCCGACACCGTGGCTGACGTACCCGTTCCGTTGCAGGGACTGCACCGCGGCGAGGAGCTTCGCACCGGGTGCCGACACGTCCTTCGTCGTGGACTCCACGGTGTCGCGCACGGCGTCGGGGACGTCCCGCGCGGTGGGCACGGCGGCGCTTCCCGGCCGTGCGGTGGCCAGCTGGCGTTCCGTCGGCTGGTCGGGCAGCACCGCCGTCAGGTCGTAGGACGTGCCGTCCCCGACTCCGCCGACCACGGCGCCGGTACCGGTCGATCCGTTGTAGAAGAAGGCGCCGCGCTCGTCGTCGGCGTCCTGCCCGGTGAACTCCACGCGCTCCAGGTCACCGACCGTCGGCAGCCACACCCCGCGGTACCCGTCGACCGTCACACCGACGTCGACCGTGGTGCCCCGGACGCCACGGACGTCGACCGCGGTCGGCACACGTTCGAAGGTGCCCGAGCCGGCCGAGCCGTCGGCCCCGCCGACGCGGTAGACGACGCCGTCGTAGGTGTCGAGCGTCGCGATGCGCACGAACCCGCCCTCGGGCAGGCCGGTCACCCGGAGCTGGGTCACGTCCGAAGCGGTGGACTCTTCGTAGGCGCGGAACCCGCTGAGCGGACTGACGTAGTCGCGTGGGTCGAACGGCTTCACGACGTCGGTGCGTGCGACCGTGCGCTCACCGGACGGAGGTGCCACCAGGCCGAGTCCGGTCGCGACCACCGCCGCGGCCACGATGGTGCCGGTTCCCACGAGGGCGGGGCGGACGATCGACCGCGCGACCGGCACGCGTGCACCGATGGTGGTCGCCACCGCGACGGCGCGCCGTGCGTGCCGCACGGTCAGCGCCCAGACGAGGGCGAGGCCCACCAGGACGACCGCCGTCACGATCGACGTGTCGAGCCGGCTCGGCCCGACGACCACCCCCACCGCGAAGAGCACCAGTGCCGGGATGCTCGCGAGTTCCTGCCTGGAGGCGCGGGTCGCCACGCTCACGGCGGTCACCGTGGCCACGAGCAGCGTTACGAAGTACGGCACGAGGAGCGCCTCGTAGGAGCCCACCGGCAGGCTGATGGTCACCAGCTGCTTCCAGCCGAGGGCGACGCCGGCGAAGAGGTCGAGGAGGCCGCGTCCGGTGGGCAGCAGGCCGTTGGCCTGACTCGGCACGGCGGCGGGGACGCCCGTGAGCGTGAAGGCGGCGACGGTCGCGACCGCCACGACGGCCGTCGGGAGCCGGAACAGGGTGCCGAGGAGCGCGACGACCGTCCCGATGACGATCGCCGTGACGGCCGCGGTGATCATCGCGCCGTCCCGGTACACCGGCCACCAGGACGTGCTCGCGACGGCCAGCAACAGCCAGACCGCCAGCGTGCCGCCGGCGAGCCGGAACGGCACGAGCCGCCGTGCGTCGCGACGGTCGGAACGCCGGGTCGAGCGCCTCGCCCGGTCCTGTGCCGGGGCCGGGGTGGTCACGGGTGCGGCGCTCATGCTGCCGACGCCGATCGGTGCAGGGCGTGCCGGAGGTCGTCCAGGTAGCCGATGGTCATCACCGTCAGACCCGCGACGCGCAGGAACCGCGGCTGGGCCTCGGGCTCGCAGATCACCGCGACGACCTCCACCCCGACGGGGAACCGCGTGGCGGCGAGTCGGAGCGCGGGCAGACCGACGGTCGACCCCACCACGAGGAACGCGACGGAGATGCCCTCGGTGTCGCTGCCGACGATCCGGGAGACCTCGGCGATCGGCAGGCACGCGTCAGCGAGGCCGACCGAGGCGAAGTCGTCGAGCAGGCGCGTCGGCGTGACGGTGGGGAGCGTCCGCACGGCGTACACGGCACGCTTCGCGAACTCGGGCGTGCGCTGCGACACCACGACCGAGACCTCACGGCCGTCGCGGATCGCCCGCGCGCCGAGGGACGCGGCCGCGCTGACGGCGAGCTCGAACTCCTCGTCGTCGGCGAACTCACCGCGGGCGATGCCGAGCGCGACGACGAGGTGCGAGCGACGGGTGTCCTCGAACTGCCGGACCATGAGCGCGCCGGACTTGGCGGTCGACTTCCAGTGGATGGTGCGCGGGTCGTCGCCGGGCATGTACTCGCGGATGGCGTGGAAGGCGATGTCCGCGGGTGACAGGTCCGTCGTCGCCTGCCCCTCGAGGTCGCGCACCAAGCCGGTGCTCGTCGACGGGATCGCAATGGTGCGCGGGTGCACGATGACCTGCTCACGGGCGGTCCAGACGAGCTCGCGGCGGACGAGTCCCACCGGGTCGGCGCGGACGCCCGTCACGGGACCGACGTCGAGCACCCCGCGGCGGAGCGTCGGGACGGGGACCTCCCGCTCGAAGGTGCCGTGCGGCCCGATGGCCGGGATGGCGACGTCGACGAGGCCGGATCCGACCGGGACCTCGACGGTGGTCGGCACCGACGGCAGACGCGTGGGGTTCTCGGCCGTGATGATCACGCCGGCGTCGTCGCCAACCGCCACACGGTGCTGCGGCAGCCGCATCCGGATCGCCAGCCGCGACCGGCCGATCAACGCCACCGCGGCGACCACCGCGAGCACGGCGCCGGCGAACCCGACGACGACGATCTCCCGCAGGCCGAACCGGTAGCCGGTCACGAACGCGACGAGCGTCAGGGCGGCGACCGTCCACCCGAGCCCGGTGACGACGGACGAGACCTCGCCCCAGAGACGCAGGACGAGCCTCCAGGCCGTTGCCCAGAGCCGGACGATCCCGATGACCGCATCCGCTGCGACGCCCTCGCGGTCACCGACGATGCGCGTCCGGACGTTGGTCATGCCGGTGACCGTCCCCGTGCGCTCGTACGCCGTCGTGCCACGACGCGACCGCGTCGAGGACGGACGGCGCGAGCGCGTGGAGACGGGCCGGCGGTCCGTCACGTCGTGACTCGGTCGGCGGGCGGCGGGGTCTCCACCAGGAGCTGCGCGATGACGCTCGGCGCGCTGACGCCGTCGAACTCGGCCTCGGCGTCGAGCACCAGGCGGTGCGCGAGGACCGGGACGGCCAGTGCCTTCACGTCGTCCGGCGTGACGTAGTGGCGACCGCTCAGCGCCGCGAGGACACGGGACGCACGGATCAGGCCCATCGCCCCACGGACGCTGACGCCGAGCCGGACCTCGCTCGCCGAGCGGGTCGCGTCCACCAGACGGGCGACGTAGTCGGCGATCACCGCGTCGACGTGCACGGTGCGGGCCAGGGCGGCCATCTCGGTGATGGTCGCGGCGGGCACGACGCTCGCCAGCGGGACCGACGCGGAGGGAGCCGACGAGGTCTCGAGGATCTTCACCGTCGCGGCGTGGTCGGGGTAGCCGATGGACGTCTTCATGAGGAAGCGGTCGAGCTGCGCCTCGGGCAGACGGTACGTGCCAGCCTGCTCGATCGGGTTCTGGGTCGCGATGACCATGAACGGCGCGGCGAGACGGTGGTTGACGCCGTCGACCGTGATCGCGGACTCCTCCATCGCCTCGAGCAGCGCGGACTGCGTCTTCGGGCTCGCACGGTTGATCTCGTCGGCGAGCACGATGTTCGCGAAGACCGGCCCGCGGTGGAAGTCGAACTCCTGCGTCCGCTGGTCGTAGACGCTGATGCCGGTGATGTCGCCCGGCAGCAGGTCGGGGGTGAACTGGATGCGGTTCGTGGTGCCCTGCACGCTCTGCGCCATCGCCCGGGCGAGGCTCGTCTTGCCCGTTCCGGGGACGTCCTCGAGGAGCAGGTGCCCCTCGCTGAGCATCGCCGTGACCGCGAGGCGGATCACGAACGTCTTCCCGAGGAGCACTTGCTCGACGTTGGTCACGATGCGGCCTGCGACGTCGGCGAACCAGGTGGCCTGCTCCGGGGTCATGCTCATGCGGGGTGGTCCTTCGGTCGTGGCGGGAGGTGTGCGGCGG